>CAZAZB010000012.1:0-1429 GCA_964489485.1 uncultured Pseudomonadales bacterium
ATCACCTGACCTTCTTTTGCGGCTGCTCGACTCAACTTGCTTGCCGAAGCTAACAGCGAATATTCGTCTGGTGATTTAGACTGAAAATAAAGACAATCTGGGATCATTGGCCTTAAGGAATTATACTGCAGTTCTGTAATAGCCGCTTGGGCGTATATGTCATCCAACACTTGAAAACTCTCCACTCCATCTATCATTCCACAATTTTCTAGCACTGCAGACAGGTTATATTGCGCCTCTGGATCTCCTGCCAAGGCACGATCATAATAGCGATCAAAGCTCTCCCTTAAATCTCCGACAAGCGCGACCGGAGTAACAAACATATTGGCCAGGGGTGAAATATAATCGAGCTGCGGCGGAGTTGGCTTAATCGGAGTACCGTTTGTAATTGCACTCTCTGGATGAAGTACCTCCTCAAATGGCTGAATCGTTACGAGATTCTTGGGCGCAAATTCTGCTTGATCTCCTGTGCTGCTAACTACCTTAAAGTCATTGCGCACGAATAGAAAAGACAAAACGACAGAGATCGTCACGATTACAACACCAGTCATTAGTTTGAAAATGTTGTTTCTTAGCATGGGTTGCGGGATCTCTTTAGCTGTTATTTAGAGTTAGGGAACCATCATCCCTCAATCAAATTCTAAAGCTATAAGAAAATTCGAGGGACAGTATACTTAATAGAAAATCCATCTCAGCGAATTCAAGAGGTACACTGTCCCTCGATCCCTCAAAATTTTCGTCATATAGATGCTATTTGGATCTTCCTAATAGTCAGCAAATGGTGGGCATCCCCGGTGAGATAGTCCAATACGATAGTCAGGTGGCTCACTTTAGAATGCCTGAATCCACAGCGTCATGTAGTTTTTCTTGTATTGCTTCCCAGATTCCCTCTGAGCCTTTGCCAATCCGGCTGTTTACGTCGAACACCATTTCTTTTGTGATCTTGTTCTTTTTCCAGCCATGCCCCTCGCCATAGATGTTGTGCAGAAGAGGTGGGATTCTGTCTATTGCTCTCGCGAAGCGGGAATCAGGCGAATCGCCTGACTCAAATTCTAGCCAGAGTTTCATGTAGATGTCCGTCTTGCCTTCCGGGAGTATATCCAGCAGGCGACGAATGCCATTAGCTTCTTGTTCTTTTAATTCAGGTTTCTCGCTTTCATAAATAATCGTATCGCCTGCGTCGATTTCACCCAGGTCGTGAATCAGTAGCATTTTAATCACGCGATCAATATCGATATCTTCATCTGCATAGTCCTTCAACATTAATGCAGATAGGCAAACGTGCCAGCTATGCTCGGCAGAATTTTCGAATCGGTCAAGTCCGACAGGTTTGGTCTTCCTGGATATATTTTTAAGTTTTTCTATTTCGACGATGAAGTTTAAAACTTTTTCGATGTCTTCCACGTTGTTCTCTCTATGATTAGCACCC
>CAZAZB010000012.1:1529-22478 GCA_964489485.1 uncultured Pseudomonadales bacterium
GTCAAATAGTCCGGTCAAATTCCATCTGTTTCGCCGTCTTGCTTGCCAGATCAGCGCCACGAAATTTTTCAACCAGATGTAAGCTCATGTCGATGCCCGCAGAAATACCGCCAGAGGTCATTATATTTCCTTCATCAACCCAACGCTGATTTTCAATAACATTCAGGCGAGGGTAACTCCTTTTTAGGTCGGCGATATCTTCCCAGTGGGTCGTGACCTTTTGATTGGAGACGACACCCGCCTCAGCAAGCAAGAAGGCACCCGTACAAACAGAAGCGATCATGTCTGCTTTTTGTGCCTGTGACGATATCCATGCGATGACATCGGGCTTCTTAAGCTCTTCGGTATGGACACCGCCAACAACGACCAGAAGGTCAATAAATGGGTGGTCATGAAATCCAAAATTCGGATTGACACTAAAGCCACCACGCGCTCGTATCGTATCGCCTGATTCACCCACCAGAAATACATTGAATTTTTCAGCCTCTTCCAGAAACCGTGATGCCACAGAGAAAACTTCAAAAGGACCGGAAAAGTCCAGTACCTCTGCGTTGTCATAGATGTAAATGGCAATGTTCATTGCCTGATTGACCATGCTCTCAGTGCCAACGTTCAATTTCCCGTGGGAATCTTATTAAACGGCAAGCCCTTGTCCGCGCGCATATCTGTGGGCAGCCCTAATACCCGCTCCGCAATAATGTTGCGCAGTATCTGGTCAGTTCCGCCTTCTATTCGTACGGCAGGTGAACGCATGAGCATGGCTTGAAAACGTGCCGATCCTTCTGCGATCTCCGGGTCCATCATGACACCCCCTAATCCCTGTAGATCCAGGGCAAATTTCGCCACATCCTGCATCATGCCACCGGCAACCAATTTTCCGATTGAGTTTTCCGGCCCGGGAGTCTCTCCTTTCGATAAAGCCGAGATCGCTCGGGAAGCCGTATTCTGTAATCCTGATGCCTTGCAATGCCAGTCAGCAAGTTTGGAACGAACCGCGGGGTTGTCGATGGCCATACCATCTCCTAACGGAAGGGACTGAAGCATTTCCTTTATTTCCGGATAACCAGTCGATATGCCGCCGCCGATAGCCATCCTTTCATTCATCAATGTTGTCAGGGAAACCTGCCAGCCACCACCAACGGCGCCTAGTCGATGGTCATCTGAAATTCGCACGTTTTCAAAGTAGACTTCATTGAAACCACTGTCTCCATTGGCTTGTTTAATCGGGCGAATATCAACACCCTGCGCCTTCATGTCGAGAATAAACATGGTCAAACCCTGGTGCTTGGGCACATCCGGGTCAGTTCTTGTGATCAAAATACCGTAATCGCTGTAGTGGGCGCCGGAGGTCCAGATCTTCTGGCCATTGATCAGCCAATCATCACCGTCCTTTTCTGCTTTTGTGCGCAACCCGGCGAGGTCAGAACCACTGGCGGGTTCCGAAAATAGCTGGCACCAGACTTCTTCGCCACTGGCGAGTTTCGGTAGATACTTTTCTTTCAATTCATCCGAGGCGAATGCCATGATGGTCGGACCACACATGCCCTGACCGATAATGAAGGTACTGGAAAGTTTCCCGTAAACGCCTTCCTCCTGGCTCCAGATGACACTCTGAATTGGGGTTGCGCCGCGCCCGCCATATTCTTTCGGCCACCGGATACAAGCCCAACCTGAATCAGCCTTTTTCTTTTGCCATTTCTTGGCTTCATCCAATGGATCGTGATCCCCTGTATTGGTTCGGGCAAATCCACTGGCAGCTAGATTTTCTGCCAGATAGGCAGGTGCATTGTCGGCAATCCATTGACGAACTTCTTGTCTGAAAGTCGCTTCTTCTTTGGTGTCACTAAAGTCCATGTTGCCCCCTAGGCTGCCTGTTCTGTGCTTAAGGTGTCAGCGGTTATTGCCTCGACCAATTTGTTTTCCCAGGTGGATAGCCCACCCAGCACCAGCGTTAAATAGTTAGATCGTCGATAGAAAAGATGGCAATCGACTTCCCAGGTAAATCCCATGCCGCCATGCACTTGAATATTGTCTCTTGCGCAAAGCTGGAATGCCTGGGTGGCAGAGACTCTTGCTGTCGCGGCGGCAGTACGCAGGTCATCAGAATCGTTTTCCAGTGCCCACGCGGCGTAAAAACAATTGGATTCTGCGAGTTTTAAGGCAACATACATGTCTGCCATCATGTGCTTTAAACCCTGGAAAGAACCAATAGGTCTGCCAAAGGCGAACCTTTGTTTGGCGTATTCAACCGCCATGTCGAGCGCTTTCTGTGCGCCGCCAATTTGTTCGAATGCCAGGAGAACAGCAGCCCGATCATAAACTGCCTGTAACATAGTCCAACCTTCCCCGGCCTTGCCCAACAATTCGACTGGTGTGTCGTTGAATTTGATTGAGGCAGAATTGCGACTGGGATCAACAGTTTCAACTTTATTGCATTCGACAGATGAATCCTTCAGATCCGCGATGACGAAAGAAAGACCAGCCTCTGAACGTACCAGTACAATACCGATATCTGCGATACCACCGTCTGGTACGATAAGTTTGCTTCCCGAAATTGAAGACTGATCGAAGGTCAGGTTAATAGATGTTGGGGACGCTTCAGCCACCGATTCGACTACTGCGAGGGTGCCGATGATTTCGCCACTGGCAAGTTTTGGGAGCCATGTCTCTTTCTGGCCTTCACTGCCAAATTGAAGAATAGCCTCTGACGCGAGATAGACAGATGAAGCGAAGGGTATCGGTGCCAGGTGTGCGCCTAGCTGTTCGGCAACAACACAAAGGCTCAGGTAGCCTGCACCAAGACCGCCATAGGCTTCCGGGATGGCAGTCGCCATTAATCCCATCTCTGCTAATCCTGTCCAGAGGTCATCGGCATAGTCTGCCTTGTCTTCCAGGACCTTACGAATATCATCGCTTTTGCAGTTATCATCGAGGAAACGACCGGTCTGGTCGCGGATCAATTTCTCTTCGTCCGAAAAATCAAAATTCAATTGGTATCTCCAGCTTGTTTACAGACATTTTTCATCAAGGAAAATAGCTGCCAGGCTCAGAGATTGCAACCAGGCATGCGGGTGCCTAATTGATTGCTCAATAAAAACAGGAAGGATAAGGAAAAAAGTGGTGGGCCGTCCGCGACTCGAACGCGGGACCAACTAGTTAAAAGCCAGCTGCTCTACCAACTGAGCTAACAGCCCACATAAAGAAGGGCGGTATCATACCGATTCGTACCCAAAACTCAAGAACCAGATTCAATAAAGCCTAATTCGTCCAGGATCGTCGATGTTAGGTCATTTCCGGTCAACCCGGCGATGGTCAGAAGCCCACCGGGATTGATCACGTTAAATTCGATAATCCATGGGAATGCCAGATCCAGCCCGACGAATCCGGCGCCAAACGCCTGAAGAAATGTGCCCAGTCGTGCGCAATAGGCGGCTTCGTCAGATGTGAGTTCGCAGGGTTCAGTTCTCGCCCCCTGCATCACATTGGTTCGATGGTCCTTGTCCGCCAGTCGCAGATACTGTCCGACGACCTTGCCACCGGCAAAAATGACTCTCTTCTCACCCTTCTCGATTTCAGGGACGTAAGCTTGTAATAGGGCAAATTGATCACTTTCCGGACCACACAGGCTCTCAAGAATGACATTGGCATTTGGATCCCCCTGTTTGATCAGATAGACATCACGCCCGAGACTCCCGGCAGGCGGCTTTGCAATCCATTGATCGCCAGTCGCGAGAACATTTTTCAAGGTATCTGGATTAGAAGAAGCGAAAGAAGTCGGGTATCTAAACAAATCTGGTTTGCTTGCCAGAAAATACTTACTCTTGAGATGCATGATGGCATCCAGGGAGTTGACAAATTTTATGTTTGTCGTCAGTGAAAACAGCAGCTGATATTTGTCAAGAAAGCTGGCGCGGAAACCAAGGGATAATACCCAGATGTGGGAGAAGTCTGCGAGCAAGCTGCGGGTAGGCTGCGGAAATGGTGTACTTTCAGCGAGTGTTTGAGTCACTCTAAATCCCTGGATCACGATAGCTGAACTCGCCAGCGAAAGTGTATCCATGATGCAGATTGAGACATCAATGTTTCGATTAAGGAGTTCATTGGCAAAACGCAGATAGTTACCATCCACCAGGGTGTCAGTCTTCGCGACCAGCAGCGCTATCTTTAACATGAGTGGATTACTACAAAAGCGTGTCGTCGGTATTATACCTGAGCGCCCGTGCCAGTCATCATACCTCTGGGGTATAATGAGTGGTTATAATGTCAGCCCACTTCGATAGACGAGTGAACAGCTTGAGCAACATTGCCTTCGATATTCCCCTGCACCAGAGCCATAGTCTTGGTGAAGATGAGATAGCAGCCTACAAGGATCGTATTAAACGACTCCTTAAGGAACAGAATGCTGTGCTTGTTGCACACTACTATACGGATGATGCGATTCAGTCCCTGGCAGAGGAAACCGGCGGCTGTGTGTCGGACTCATTGGAGATGGCGAGATTCGGTCATAACCATTCTGCACAAACCCTGGTTGTCGCCGGGGTTAAATTTATGGGTGAGACGGCCAAAATCCTTAGCCCGGAAAAGCGGATACTCATGCCAACACTGGAAGCAACATGTTCGCTGGACCTGGGTTGCCCAATAGATGAATTTTCGGCCTTTTGCGATGAACATAGTGATAGAACTGTCGTTGTGTATGCCAATACATCTGCTGCCGTGAAAGCGCGATCTGATTGGGTGGTGACGTCAAGTATCGCGTTGGAAGTGGCAGAACATCTGATGGATCAGGGTGAAAAGCTGCTCTGGGCACCGGATCGATTTCTCGGTTCCTACATACAGAAAGAAACGGGCGCAGATATGGTTCTCTGGCAAGGGTCTTGTATTGTCCATGAAGAGTTCAAAGCAAAAGGATTGCTGGATTTGATGAATGTCTATCCGGATGCAGCGGTACTTGTGCATCCTGAGTCTCCCCAATCGGTGATAGAGCTGGCAACGGTCGTTGGGTCTACGACACAGATTATCCGTGCCGCCCAGGTATTACCGAACGAGAAGTTTATTGTCGCCACAGATAAGGGGATTTTCTACAAGATGCGGCAGATGGCGCCAACCAAGACCTTTATCGAGGCGCCGACAGCAGGCAATGGCGCAACCTGCCGCAGCTGTGCCCACTGTCCCTGGATGGGAATGAACATTCTTCAAAACCTGGAATCTACTCTGCAAGACAGCATTTTACAGGGCAGTGCGAATGAAATATTCGTCGATCCGGAAGTCGCCGAACGTGCCTTGAAGCCATTGGCAAGGATGGTTGAATTTGCCGGGACGAATCAGCTGAAGGTGAGAAGCAACACCTAGAGACAAGGTGTTATTCATTGTGTGATCTAAGATCCCAGATTTCTTCCATTCGCTGTTTCATTTTAGCCTCCAGTTGGAAATTGTTCCGGACCAGCGGCAGGGCGTACCCCAATTGTTTGATCGCCTGATCAAAGTTGCCATTGAGCACAAAAAACTCTGATCTTGCCCAATGTACACCGGGAATATTCTCTGCCAGACCGTAGGCTTCTGCCAGTAAATACCAGATCTGCTCGTCGCTCTTTCGGTCAGTTGTCAGGGCGAGCAGGACCTCCTCTGCATCTTCCGGGCGGTCAGCGTTGATGAGTACTTCGGCATAGCTCATCGCTAGAGGGTAGTTGCCCGGGCTAATATCCAGTGCCGTTTCGAGGATTTTCAGTGCCTGATCAAACCTGCCTGCCTGGGCATGAATATTGGCTTCCGCAATTTTGAAAACAATTTTATTTGGGTAAGCTTCTTTCAATGGTCTGAGATAGCGAATGGCTTCGTCCATTTCGGAATTAGCGCTTAAGGACAGCACCAGTCCATATTGGTTCGCCGCTCGCCGAATGGGGTCGCTATTGTTGACACCATCTTTGAAGCGCAGGATCGGTTCCTGCGGTGACCTCGCTGTGATCGCTGTGACCCTCGCTCGCATTAACTGATAGTCGAGATCGAGCGGCCAGTTTTTCTTCTCGTAATTTCGTGTCTGATTGTAAGAATCGGATATCCTGCTTTTCGTGACGGGATGAGTACGAAGAAATTCTGGAATTCGGTCACCGGTATATCTGTTCGCCCGCTCAAGCCTCTCAAACATATAGGCCATTGCCCGGGGGTCCATGTCAGAATCTGCGAGGGTATCTACGCCGATGCGGTCGGCTTCCGCTTCTCTTGCTCGACTGTGCGCAAGTTGTTGGTTCTGGACCAGACCCTGGGTGGTATTTAGAGCAGCCATACCAACGTCAGAGCCGATGGTTGTCATAAGGATGACGCTCGCGAGCAGGCCGGCAAGGTTAATGGTGCCTGACTTCTTGCTCGACTCGATACCTCTGGCAAAATGGCGCTGACTCAGGTGCGCTATTTCGTGAGCCAGGATCGCCGAGGTCTCGTGGACGGTCTCGCCATAAGTAAACAATCCATAGTTGACACCGACAATTCCCCCAGGGGCAGCGAAGGCATTGATCATGGGGCTTTTAATCAGGACAACATCGAGTCGTTTAACAGGTAACTGGCTATTGGCCGCCAGACGATAAATGAGTAACTCCAGATATTCCTGCAGAATCGGGTCATCCAGGGTAGGCGCACCAGCTCGTAGTGAGCGTAGAAAGTTCTGGCCAATTTCATACTCACTCTTCAGGGAAACGATGCCGGAGGTGGCATCACCTAATTGCGGCAGATTCTGTTTGCTGACTGCCCAGGCACTACTGGCAGGTAATAGCAGTAGCAGGAAGAGGGACACACCAAAGCACCGGCTAAAGAGTGAACCTCGCGCTGTCCATCGGTTGAATAATATTTCTTTTTCTATCATCGTCGATCTAACTTTAACTCTTATCCTCTGTGGCTGCGAATCAGCTTTGTGTTACTGGAGGGGCGGTGACGAAGAAAAAAGACCCACAACAATGACAGGCAATAGTCACCGACCACTATGTATATAGACCTCGGACAAGAAAATATGTTCATGTGCCAGGCTTCATCTCAACTTTCATTTCAGATGTTAACAGTGGGTTCAGGTATGAAAGTTCTCCGGCTGCTATAATTGTTGAAATGTCAGGAGATATCGTGAACCAGGAATTAAGTCATCACCCCGATACAGAACTCGATGCCAGTGGACTAAACTGCCCTCTACCACTGCTTAAGGCGAAACAATCCTTAAATGCGCTCAAATCGGGACAGCTACTAAAAGTGATTTGCACCGATCCGGGGTCAGTGCGTGACTTCGAGGTCTTCGCAAAACAGAGCGGGCATCAGCTTCTGGAAAGTCTTGAGAATGAAGGTGTCTATTCATACTGGTTACGCAAAAAGTAGTCTGGTCGAGGAGAATTAATGTTACGAGTTATGCGGGGTTGGATTGATCAGCACCTGTCAGATGAAGAATCAATATTGTTCGTCGCCATCCTGGTGGCGTTCTTTATCATTATTCTGTCCATGGGTACTATTCTTGCGCCTCTCCTGACCGGAATTGTGCTCGCTTTTGTGATGCAGGGTGTGATCAAAATATTTGCACGATACCAGGTGCCCAATGGTGTGGCGGTTGCACTGACATTTTTATTGTTTCTTGGTGGATTTATTGGTTTTCTGGTGTTTATCGTACCCAGAGTCTGGCGCCAAATGCGTGCGCTCTTTCAGGAATTACCCAATATGATCACCAAGATTCAGGGTATGCTGGATAAACTGCCAGAGAGCTATCCGAGTTTCATTTCGGAATCCCAGGTGGCTACCTGGGCGGAAATGTTAAATAGCGAAGTGGGTGATATCGGTCAGTGGATATTGTCTTTCTCGTTATCCCAGTTGCCTGTATTAGTGACTGTTATTGTTTATATGTTGCTGATCCCATTTCTGGTTTTCTTCCTGCTGAAAGATAAGGATGAACTTCTCGATTGGTGTCTTTCATTCTTGCCAAAAGACCGCCCCTTAATGGATCAGGTCGGTAGGGAGATGAACTCGCAGATGGAAAATTACATTCGTGGAAAATTTGTAGAACTGTTGATTGTTGGCGGCGCCAGTTATGTGTTTTTTTTGGCGTTCGGATTGAACTATGCTGCGTTACTTGCCTTTCTGGTCGGCTTGTCTGTCATCGTGCCTTATCTTGGTGTCATCGTTGTCAGTATCCCTGTCGTTGTTATTGCCTACATGCAGTTTGGCTGGGGCGCTCCCTTTCTCTATTTGGTTGGCGGCTATGCCGTGATTCAAAGTATTGATGCGATGGTGATTGTTCCTCTGTTGTTTTCAGAAGCTGTTAATCTGCATCCTATTGCGATCATCATTGCCGTTCTGGTTTTTGGTAGCTGGTGGGGCTTGTGGGGTGTCTTCTTTGCGATTCCTCTGGCGACTCTGGTCAAGGCAATCATGACCGCCTGGCCATCGAATAGAACGGAAATAGTCGAATCAGTTTAATCCTTTCGACTGATACCATTAACCCAACCCTTAACCTACACCTTAACTAACACAATAGAATATAGAGTTGTTATCAACTATGAGCATCGTTAATATTGTCGCTTTTTATCTGGGGGCTCCATGATTACTGGGAGTATCGTCGCACTCGTTACACCGATGTACGAAGATGGGACTATCGATTGGGAAAGCCTCGATGCGTTGGTGGAATGGCACATCAACATGGGTACGGCAGCTATAGTGCCTGTTGGTACAACAGGTGAATCGTCGACGGTGACGGTCTCGGAGCACTGTAAAATTGTGCAGGCTGTCGTTGAGGCCGCCAGGGGTCGTGTTCCCGTTATTGCGGGTACTGGCGGCAACGCAACCCAGGAGGCGATAGAACTATCTGCCGCTGCCAAGGACATGGGCGCGGACGCCTGCCTGCTGGTGACGCCTTATTATAACAAGCCGACCCAGGAAGGATTATTCAGACACTATCAAGCCATTGCCGCCGCCGTCGATATTCCGCAGATCCTCTATAATGTACCTGGCAGGACGGCGTGTGACATGCTACCCGAGACAGTGAAGAGACTCTGTGACGTTGAACAGGTTGTTGCGATTAAGGAAGCAACGGGAGACTTGTCGAGAACAGCAGAGATACTTGAACTTTGCGGTACAAGGATGGTCATTTACTCCGGAGATGATGCGACCGCCTGCGATCTTATGCTCAGCGGAGCAAAAGGCACGATTAGCGTTACCGCTAATGTCGCGCCTGCCGAGATGGCGGCGATGTCCCAGGCGGCAATTGCTGGTGAACATGAGAAGGCACATGCGCTGGATGAACCGCTCCGTGGTTTGCACAACGATCTTTTTCTGGAATCAAATCCTATTCCGGTAAAGTGGGCACTCATGGAAATGGGGAAAATTAAGAATGGAATTAGATTGCCAATGACAGAACTTGATGCACGTTATCATGAAGCCGTTCGTACGGCGCTGCGCAGCGCTGGAGTGTCTGATTAAATGAGACGCCTGCAAAGCCTGATGTTGATTCTGGTGCTGATTGTAACGCTCCCGGCCTGCTCCTGGTTTGGTGCCAATGCAGCTCGAAAAAGGCTCGAAGAAGGCTCAAGTGAACCAGTTGTTATTCCGGAAGGGCTCGATCAACCTCAATTTGTTGATGTGATGCCCATTCCCCAGGTGGCGGAAGCGCGGGAGCTGGTGGATACCAACTATGAAGTCGGTCTGCCGGATGCATTGAGTACGACTTTTGGCGTTGAACAAATCCTGATCAGAAAATTAGGCGATGAACGCTGGGTATTTGTCGATCTACCGCCATCTACTGTGTGGCCCAAGGTGCTTCAATATTGGGAAACAAATAAATTGACACCCGATGAAATAGATCCACAAAATGGGATTATCACGAGTCGCTGGCTGGTCGCGAGAAATGGGACGGCCGATGAAATTTTTGAGAGCTTACGTTCTGGCAATGTTTTTCAAAATTCCACTAATGTATCCAGTCATAAATTCAGGCTAAGAGTTGAGCCAGGTGTTAGAACAGGCAGCACCGAAATCTACCTGCAACAGCGAGAAATTCGGGAAGGAGCGCCCTTCAGGCTAGATCAGGTGAATTGGGATGGTCCTTCAGACAATCTTGAACTGGAAGGTAAGGTGCTGACTGCGGTTGCCTACTATCTGGGTAAAACAATCAGCCCAGGTACAATTTCCATGATGGCGGGAGGCTTGCAGCGGAGCAAGGCCGAACTGGTTCTGGGTAAAGATAAACCGGTTCTGAAGTACCAACTCAATTTTGGACGAGCCTGGGCGACAGTCGGTAGTGCATTGGATAATGCCAAGGTCCCGATCGAGGACAAAGACCGATCCAGTGCGAACTACTATGTCTACTACAGTGCCGATCATAAGGCGGAACCCGGCTTCTTCGGCAAGTTGTTCTCCAGCAAAGAAGAAAAAGAGGCGGGTCCCATCAACCGATATACACTGCATCTTGCGCCGGATGGAGACGAAGTCCATGTCACCGTGACGAAGGAGTCCGAAGTCAAGGTCGACCCTTTGATCGCGGAGAGGCTACTCAGAATCGTTAAGGAGTATTCTACCTAGTGCGTATCGCTTCCCTGGGAAGTGGTAGTAAGGGCAATGGAACCCTGGTTGAGGATAGCAATACCCTCTTGCTCATTGACCTGGGTTTCACGCTGAAAGAAACTATTCGCCGGCTCAAAAGACTGGGTCGTTCACCCGAGGATGTGGACGCTATTCTCATCACCCATGAACATGCAGATCACATTCATGGTGTCGCAGCATTTGTCAGGAAGTTCGGGACCGCGGTCTATATGACGCCCGGAACCTATAATCCAAATAAGCTCGGAGTGATGCCTTCCCTTAAAAAAATCAATTGCCATCGAACCTTTCAAGTGGGCAGTATCGGTGTTGAACCTGTTCCTGTTCCCCATGATGCAAAAGAACCCTGCCAGTACCTGATGTCGTCAGGCGGTATCAAAGTAGGCGTGTTGACCGATCTCGGGCATGTCACTCCTTTCGTTGAGACGCAGTATCAATCCTGTGATGCGTTGATGCTGGAGTGTAACCACGATCCCCAGATGTTGGCTGATGGACCCTACCCTTATCCCTTAAAAAAGAGGGTAGGTGGCATGCATGGCCACTTGAGCAATGAACAGGCGGCAGGGCTACTGGAAAAGGTTGAGCTGGGGCGAATGCAACATCTGGTGATCTCGCATATCAGCGAGAAGAACAATCATCCGGATCTTACCAACACGGCACTGGCGCCAGTGCTCCAGAATTGGTCCGGCGACCTGCACCTGGCAGACCAGCAAGAAGGGTTTGACTGGCTGGATATTAGCTAGTTCGTGTCCATAAATGTAGATCACAGCGGCCAGTTCCTTCGTAAGTGACTGTTTTAGATGCCTAACAAATAGATTAGGTTGCTTGCATTGATTAGAAACACGACTTTCCGGACAGGAACTAGCTAGGACCTGCCTGAATTAGCGACAGATCGAGTCTCGCCTGTGGATGTACCTTGTTGTGCAGGATACTATATTAATGTACAGTGCTGTATATCAATACAGTTATCAGCTCATTAATCAGATGTATTCATAAGGGGAGTCAGAATGAAAGTCAGGCATATTCAATCAATGGACATTTGGATGCTCAGTAAAGGCAAGCGTGTGCTCTATCGTGGCAAACAGAATCCCTGGCATTCGGAAAAGGTGATGGTTGCAGCGCTGCGCCGTGATCAGATACAGCTCGCCAGGAGCGCCTAGCGACCAGATGAAGCATCTACACTGACGTATTTTAGGTGAAAAAGCTGCCATAAAACGGTAGGCTACGCGGCTAATTCGGAATGTCTAATTGGACACCCAGGGTCACTTACATGAATGCCGTTAGTAATGTTGTAGAAATTTCTGCTGAGAACTTTCAAACAGAAGTTGTCGAAAAATCCAAGCAGGTTCCCGTGCTCCTTGAGTTCTATGCCGATGAGGCAGAACCAAGCCAGCAACTTGCGCCAGTCCTTCGCAGGCTGGCGGATGAATACCATGGTAAGTTCCTGCTGGCCAGGATTGATATCCAACAGAACCAGCAGCTGGTTCAACAGTTGGGTGTTAGAACCCTGCCTACCATCAAAATTATTTTTCAGGGCCAGATGGCAGAAAGCCTTGAAGGTCCCCAGGACGAAGCAAAGTTAAAAACCGTTCTTGACCAGCTAACCATGAGCTCGATGGAACGTGTTCGAGAACAAATTGATCTTTTTCTGGCGAATGGGGATCGTGATAGTGCGATTACCATGCTTCAGCAGACGATAACGGATGAACCCAAGAACTATGAGCTGCACACGGAGCTTTGCGACCTGTTGATCATGGTTGGCAGGGCAGATGAAGCGAAACAAATATTAGCGTCGATACCAGCCGACAGTACCGGTATTAATAAACCCAAAAACAGGATCGAGTTTCTTGAGTCAGCAGCTTCTCTGGCCCCGATCAATGAACTGACATCAGGGATAGAAAGTGATCCCGCTAACATGCAGTTGCGCATGGATCTTGCGATACAGCTGGTAGCAGACGATCAGATTGAGGTCGCGCTGGATCATCTGTTGGAACTGCTTAAGCTTGATCGTGAATGGGAAGAGCAAAAAGCACGCAAGACCATGATCAAAATATTCGACCTACTGGGCAAGGGAAATGAAGTTGCCACCGCTTATCGCAGAAAAATGTTCACCTTTTTACATTAGGTAAAACCATGTCAGATACTTACCTGCCCGTTATTGCTGCCGCAATTTTGGGAGGTATCTTTCTAGGTGGTATCTTAATAGGTGTCAGTGTTTATCTATGGATGAAGAAGCAATTAGATGCCCAAAAAGGCTCCTTCCAAGTTCAGGAGGCGATTTCAACAACGACCATCTCTGCTCATGACAGGGAAATAGAATCCCTGACCAGCCGCAGACAGGAAGCTGAAAGTAGGGCGGATTCGAGCGAGAAACAGTTGCAAGAATCACGAGTTTCAGAAGCTACCCTGCGCACATCATTGCAAGAACAAAAAAAGCAAAATGAAGAAAAACTGGCTGTCCTGCAAGAAGCAAAGGAGCGCATGACGGCGGAGTTCAAGACGCTCGCCAGCGATGTCTTCGACGCCAAACACAAGGTATTCAAAACCGAGAGCAAAGAGCAGTTGGGTAATATTCTTTCCCCTCTCAACGAGCGTATTAAGGAATTTGAAAAGCGCGTAGAGAAGTCATACAACGATGAAAGTAAAGAGCGATTCTCGCTGATTAAAGAAGTGCGAAACCTTCAGGACTTGAATGCCAGAATCAGCAAGGATGCCATTAACCTCACCAACGCATTAAAAGGTGAGAGTAAGACGCAGGGTATTTGGGGTGAGATTATTCTTGAGCGTGTGCTGGAAAAATCCGGTTTAGAAAAAGGTCGCGAATACGAGATACAGGTTTCGAAGAAAAATGAAGAAGGTCGGCGCTATCAGCCCGATGTGATTGTGCATCTACCAGAGGGAAAAGATGTCATTATCGATTCGAAAGTCTCACTAACAGCGTATGAACGATATTGTTCATCAGAGGACGACGTTGAACGCGCCGAAGCACTAAAGCTTCATCTGCAGTCGCTTCGGGCACACATTAAGCAGTTGGGTGATAAGGAATACCACAACCTTGACGGAATCAGGACGCTTGATTTTGTGCTTTTATTTGTACCCATCGAAGCAGCGTTCTCCCTGGCACTTCAGCAAGACAGCGAACTTTTTTCAGATGCCTTCGATCGGAATATATTCATGGTCGCCCCTTCAACCTTGTTGGCGACACTTCGCACGATTCAGAATATCTGGCGATATGAACAACAAAACAAAAACGCCCAGGAGATAGCCAGCAAAGCGGGCGCGCTCTATGACAAGTTCGTGAATTTTGTTTCTGATCTTGAAAATATCGGGTTAAAAATTGAGTCAACCCAAACTGCCTATCGAGATGCCCACAACAAACTGACATCCGGTAGGGGCAATTTGGTTCGTCGCGCAGAAGGGATGCGCGAACTGGGTGCGAAGGTCAGCAAATCACTACCACAACATCTGGTGGATCTGCCGACAGGGGATGAGAATATCCTCAACGCACCCGAATCCGACTAGCGTGTTTTAGACAACGCCATAAGCAATCATTGCATCGGCAACTTTCACGAAACCGGCAATGTTAGCACCACGAACATAGTCGATAGTACCATCACCCTTGTCGCCGTATTCCGCACAACTATCATGGATACCCTTCATGATATCCCGTAGTTGTTGCTGCAACTGTTCCTCAGACCAGGATAATCTGGCTGAGTTCTGACTCATTTCCAGGCCGGAGACAGCAACGCCACCGGCATTTGCAGCCTTGCCTGGGGCGTAACAGATTCCAGCTTCTTTGAAGACGTGAACGCCATCAAGATTGACTGGCATGTTGGCGCCTTCGGAGACGACCTTACAGCCGTTCGCAATCAAGAGTTTCGCTTCATCGCCATCCATTTCATTCTGGGTTGCACATGGAAGCGCCATATCACAAGTGACACCCCAGGGTTTTTCACCCGCATGCCAGGTTGAGCCTTTGAACTCATCTGCGTATGCCGCGAGTGGACCACGAACGACACCTTTCTGGTTTTTGATCCAGTTAATCTTTTCGTAACCTACGCCGTCAGGATCGTGGATGAAACCTTGAGAATCAGACAGGGTAATCACCTTGCCGCCAAGCTGTGTCACTTTTTCGGCAGCGTGAGTTGCTACGTTGCCGGAGCCAGAGATAACAGCTGTTTTATTTAGCAGGTCCTGGTCTAAATGGTGCAGCATATTTTCAAGGAAATAGACGGCGCCATAACCTGTTGCTTCTGTACGGACCAGGCTGCCACCAAACTCCAGACCTTTACCCGTGAGAACACCGGTGAACTGATTGGTAATACGCTTGTATTGCCCGAACATGTAGCCAATTTCCCTTGCACCAACACCAATATCACCTGCTGGTACATCGATGTCTGCGCCAACATGGCGGTACAGTTCGGTCATGAAGGATTGACAGAAACGCATGATCTCGTGGTCTGACTTACCCTTGGGGTTAAAATCAGCGCCGCCTTTACCGCCGCCCATGGGCAAACCTGTTAGGCTGTTCTTGAAGGTTTGCTCGAATGCGAGGAACTTCAGGACGCTTTGCGTGACCGTTGGGTGAAATCGGATACCACCCTTGTAAGGTCCGATAGAATTGTTGTTCTGAACACGATAGCCACGCTGGACTCGAATGTTGTTGTTATCATCCTCCCAGCAAACCCGAAAGCTGATAACACGATCAGGCTCCGCCATTCGCCGGAGAATCTGGTACTCGTGGTATTCTTCCTTGTCCTGAATAAATTCAAAGACATCTTCAGAGACTTCGCGTACTGCCTGAATAAATTCTTTTTCACCAGGATTACGTTTTTCGACACCAGCCATAAATTGTTCTAGGTCGACATGATCTGAAACGGCCATTATTATTCTCCTTTTCTTGGGTAATGGTTTTTAGTTGTGAGAACGGATCAGAGTAGATAGGGTTCGCTACTCGATTAAACACTATTTCCTATGGTATGCAAGTTGAATGTAGAACGAGTCGATAAGACGTGGTCTCTTTACTGATAAGAATGCAGACAAGGGTACGGATAAGAATATGGATATGGATAAGAACAATAACGAATACTGGCGAGCCAACATCAGACTCATGCTGATATTGCTGAGTGTCTGGTTTTTTGTTTCTTTTGTTTGTGGAATTCTTATCGTCGACTTTCTGGATCAGTTTCAATTTTTCGGATTCAAACTTGGCTTCTGGTTCTCTCAACAGGGGGCCATCTACTTTTTTGTACTGTTGATATTTGTCTATGTCTGGCGCATGAACAAACTCGACCGGGTGTTTGGCGTTGAAGAGGAAGACTAGCCAATGAGCCTAACCCTGTTGACTTACCTGTTCGTTGGCCTGTCATTCGGTCTTTATATTGGTATTGCCATGTGGAGTCGTTCGTCTTCCACAAATGATTTCTATGTCGCAGGTGGGCATGTTCATCCGATTGCCAATGGAGCAGCAACCGCTGCTGACTGGATGTCTGCGGCGTCCTTTATTTCCATGGCGGGGATTATTGCCGTTGAAGGCGCAGATGGCGCCAGATACCTGATGGGTTGGACCGGTGGTTATGTTCTACTTGCGCTGTTGTTGGCGCCTTATCTTAGAAAATTCTCCAAATTCACCGTACCGGATTTTGTCGGGGATCGTTACTACTCGCAAACAGCCAGGCTGGTTGCTGTTGTCTGTGTCATTTTTATTTCGTTTACCTATGTCGCGGGTCAGATGCGCGGTGTAGGGATTGTCTTCTCCCGGTTTCTTGAAGTGGATATCAACACGGGCGTCTTCGTTGGTATGGCGATAGTTTTCTTTTATGCGGTTATCGGTGGGATGAAGGGTGTCACCTATACCCAGGTTGCTCAATATTGTGTCCTGATTTTTGCCTACCTTGTTCCTGCAATCTATGTCTCCTTCATGCTCACGGGTAACCCACTGCCCATGTTGGGATTCGGTTCTACATTGAATGATGGCTCCGGCGTTTACCTGCTAGACAAACTGGATGGTCTCACCACTGAACTTGGCATGGCGGCATTTACGGCAGGGAGTAAATCCACCATTGATATGTTCTTCATTACCGCTGCACTCATGGCTGGCACGGCAGGGCTTCCCCATGTCATCGTCAGGTTTTTCACCGTACCCAAAGTGCGTGATGCCAGAATTTCGGCAGGCTATGCACTTGTCTTTATCGCCATCCTGTATACAACAGCACCAGCGGTTGCCGCATTTGCCCGAATCAATATCATTAATAATGTCGATGGCATGGTTTACGAGAAAGCACCGGACTGGTTTGGCAAATGGGAAGATTCAGGGCTTATCGCATGGCTTGATAAGAACGATGATGGAATTGTGCAGTACCGGGGTGGGGCAGCACTGGAACCCGGCAAGCCTGAGTTCCGGGATTCAAGAGGCAAGTCCGGTGAACGACTGCTCACGAATAAGGCGACATCCAACGAGAATGAACTTTATATTGATCGCGATATTATTGTGCTCGCCCATCCGGAAATAGCACAACTACCTAACTGGGTCATTGCACTGATGGCTGCTGGCGGGCTGGCAGCGGCACTATCCACGGCTGCGGGATTGTTGTTGGTGATATCGACAGCGATTTCCCACGATCTTCTAAAGAAGACATTTATGCCGGATATTAATGAGCGACAGGAATTGATGTTTGCGCGCATTGCCGCGGCAGTCGCTGTTGTCGTCGCAGGCATATTTGGTATCTATCCGCCGGGCTTTGTCGCCCAGGTAGTGGCATTTGCGTTCGGCCTGGCTGCTGCCAGTTTCTTTCCGGTTATTCTGTTAGGTATCTTCTCAAAACGCATGAATAAAGAAGCCGCGATCTCCGGCATGATCACCGGGCTTGTATTCACTTTTTCCTATATTGTGTATTTCAAATTTATCAGCCCGCAAACTAATAATGCGGACCACTGGTGGTTCGGCATCTCACCGGAAGGAATTGGTACACTGGGCATGATTATGAACTTTACCGTATCTGCTGTTGTATGCAGATTTACGCCACCACCACCACAGGATGTTCAGGACATGGTTGAAAATATCAGGATTCCGAGGTAAAAAATATGACAGTCACAGCAGAACAACTAATCGCCGACTATAGCGAGGAAGGGATACAAAGAATCAAGCTGGGTGTGACCGATGTGGACGGCGTGATGCGTGGGAAATACATTAGCCTCGACAAATTTGAGGCGATTGCGGATTCTACCTCCGGGTTTTGTGATTGTGTTCTCGGCTGGGATATAGATGACCAGCTTTACGACAATGCCACCTTTACCGGATGGCATACGGCTTTTCCTGATGCACTTTTTCGGCTTGACTTGTCAACCGAGCGAAGACTAAAAGACGAAAATAATGTGCCCTTTTTTATTGGAGAGTTTGTCCAGAATGATGGCGAATCCCTGCACTCCATTTGTCCAAGAAGCAGGCTAAAGCAGGTCCTCACTATGGCTGAGTCCATGGGCTATTCCGTTAAGATGGCATTGGAATATGAGTTTTTTATCTTTGATGAAACCTCCCATTCAGTGCGGGAGAAAAACTATCAGGATCTGGTGCCATTGACCCCGGGTAATTTCGGTTACTCTGTGCTTCGTACTAATACCCATTCCGAATTGTTCAACGAATTCATGGATTTCTGCATAGACCATGATTTCGCGCTTGAAGGTTTGCATTGTGAAACAGGACCGGGTGTATGGGAAGGTGCCATCGCGGTAGACAACTGTTTAGAGGCGTGCGACAAGGCAACTTTATTTAAAACATTCACCAAGTCGTTCTTCCAGAAGCGTGGATTGATCGCGACTTTTATGGCGAAGTGGTCTATGGATTATCCGGGGCAGAGCGGTCACTGTCATCAATCGTTATTTGATAAAGCATCAGGTGAAAGTGCTTTCTACAAAAAAGATGCGGAATATGGCATGAGCGAAGTGATGCGCCAATATGTCGCCGGACAACAGCAATACCTGAAGCCCTTTCTTGCGCTCACTTCGCCAACAATCAATAGTTACACACGACTGGTGAAAGGCGCATGGGCACCAACTGCATCCACCTGGGGGGTAGAAAACCGGACAACCGCTTTGCGTGTGATCCCCGGCAGTGCAAAGTCCCAACGAGTTGAATTCCGTGTGGGCTCGGCGGATGCCAACCCTTATCTGGTGGCTGCAGCAACATTAGGTGCTGGCTTGTTAGGCATCCGGGATAAGCTCGAATTGGGCGCAGCGGTCAAAGGTAATGCCTATGACATTCAGGATGATTTACCTGAGGCATTACAGTTGCCAGGAAATCTTCGAGATTCAGCATGCAACCTGGCGGCATCAACAGAAGCGCGCGAGATATTCGGTGACGCCTTCATCGATCATTATCTGTCCGGCCGGGATTGGGAGGTTCGTGAATACGAACGTTTTGTGAATGATTGGCAACTAAAAAGATACTTCGAGATTATTTAATGATCATTGGCATATTACAAGCAGACTCAGTCCGGGAAGAATTCCAACCTGCACATGGCGACTATCCCCGCATGTTCGAGGAATTGCTCAGCGCTGCGGCACCCGAGACCGAGTTTCACCATTACAATGTTGAGTTGGGCGAATACCCATCGGATATTGATGAGTGTGATGGTTATGTGATTACTGGCAGCAAAAAGAGTGTCTACGACGATGAGACATGGATATATGCACTGTCGGAATTTGTTGTAAAACTACATAAACACAAAAAGAAAACAGTGGGGATATGTTTTGGACACCAGATGGTGGCGCAAGCGCTCGGCGGAAAGACGGAACCGGCAGATGTTGGCTGGGGCGTTGGTATTCACCAATACAAGATACTGGCCAACGAGTCCTATATGGATGCTAAAACCAGCAGCTTCGGTTTAATCGTCAGCCACAAGGATCAGGTGACTGAGTTACCCGAAGGTGCCGAACTGTTGGCAACCAGCGAGTTCTGTCCCAATGCCATGTTTCGGGTGGACGAACATATTCTGACATTCCAGGGACATCCTGAGTTCTCCAAGGCCTACTCGAAAGACCTGATGGAAATGCGCCAGGAGATCCTGGCTGAAAAGTTTAAGCCCGGCATAGATTCCTTGCAGAATGACCCGGACGGGCCGACCATTGGGTGCTGGATTGTAAACTTTATTGCGAACTGAATTCTAATTTCTTTAGCACTTCAACCACATATAGTGGAGGTTCGCCTTGGCACAGGTATTGATTACCGGAACGAGTAAAGGAATTGGATATGATACAGCGATAGTGCTCGCACGAGCGGGGCATGCAGTCATCGCGACCATGCGCAATCCAGACTCGAGCGATCTTGCAGAGAAAGCTCAGGACGAGTCTCTTAATGTGCGTGTGGTTCCGATGGATGTAGATGACCTAGCCTCGGTTATGTCGGTCTTCAACGAGCTTGCGCCCACTCTGGATGTACTGGTTAACAATGCCGGAATACTCAGCGTGAATGCTATCGAAGATGAAGAGTTTCGGCGTAAAAATTCACATCATAGAGCCGGGGATAATTTCGACCCCAATGGCAACATCCAGCCGGCCAATGTCTAGTCCCGATTCTATTTATCCAGCGGGTCGGCGTATGAATGCCATATTCACGAATGCGGAACAGATGACTGTTCCAGCGACGATTGTTGCAGATAAAATCAAGTAACTGATCGAGCGTAGGAACATTAAATTTAGCGTTAAACAGGCATCCACAAAAAGTGCCGTACCAGTATCACCCGTCCACAATGAATAGTGATAGTCACCGTTTGCCTTGTGGTTGTTTTCGACCTGCTTAATCGCGATTGCAGCAAAGGTTCTTGCCCGATCCAGCCAGACCTCATCTTCGTCCAGAAGAGTTGGCCAGTGTGGATGTTCCGGCAATTCATTTTCTAAGTGCTGTCACGTTTTTGGTCACGTTTCCGTCATATAGGGTGTCATTTAAAGAGATCCTTGCTCATGAGCGAAATAGCCAATCAACCTGCATCATCCACATTTCTGTTTAGTACAGGGCAGCTTGTCCGCGCCCAGGCCATCGCTGGTATCCTGTTCTCAGTTTTTTTGGTGCTGCATCTGAGCAATACCATGTTGGCGGTCTTCGGGATTGATGTTTATAACGACTACCAGCAAATAATGCAGGTCTTTTACCAACACCCTATTGTTGAAATTACCATCATTGGCATCCCTTTGGTATTGCATGCCACCATCGGTGTCATCTTGTTGTACCGGCGACGCAAACAGAAGCAAAAAGTCTTTCGTCACCTGCATTCCTGGGCAGGGATTTTTCTGCTGCTCTTCGTGTTCGGTCATGTGGCGGCAACCCGTGGCGTCACACTCTATGCCGGGGCGGTGCCGGGTTTCAGCGGTGTGTCATTCTCTCTTTGGTGGATGCCCGCATAC
>CAZAZB010000013.1:0-22241 GCA_964489485.1 uncultured Pseudomonadales bacterium
CTACCAGGGAGAACTAATGATCTCATGTTGGAATCGAGGCAAAACAGCATTTACCATAGAGCAGGGTGACAGAATTGCACAACTGGTCCTGGTTCCTGTTATTCAGGCAAAATTCAAGCTCGTTGATGAATTCGCCGAAACAGAAAGAGGTTCTGGAGGATTCGGCTCATCTGGCAAAAAATGAGCGGGCAAAAAATGAGCGGGTAGACCGTCAACGAACAGACAAAGAACGGCGACAAGAAACAAAAAGCCTGTGAGAACAAGAACATAGAAATCTGGCTGCTAGCTAGCAACTATCAAGCAATTATCAAGCAACTAGGGAAGAATCGGGAGCAACTCGTGTCCAGGAATAATCAGCTCATCAGTTTTGGAATGGTTCCGCTCGCCAGCATCGCTGGTGGTTTTTTGTTGGCTGTCATCCTAACGCTGTTTGTCGCCAAGTCCGGGACAGACGCAGACCACCGACTAAGCCTGATCAACGCAAAAGCCGACAATCTGGTTCAGCAACTTGATATCAAATTGTCACAAATTGTCCTGCATACCAACCGAATTTCCAACAGCGACCAACTGGCACAAATTGTTGCTGACAAAGATCCTGCATCACGTTCCTACGAGGAGGCCAATCTCGATAAACTTATTCCATATTCCATTCGGGTTCGGATATTTGCTCTTGGCGAAGCAGAAATCGATCGGGATGCCATCCCTCCCTTCAGCTTTACCTCCCTCGACCTGGTTAACCAGGCGGAGGTCGGTGAAGCAGTCAACGCCGAGGCCATCAAAAGTAATGGTCGATGGGTGGTCAGCCTCGCGACTTCTATTCGTCGACCATCAAGTGATGACGTCCGGGGGACGCTATTTGTTTACCTGGACATGCAAGCACTTGTTGGCGGACTTGATGGTAATATCGATGGTGAGCTAAAGCTCTTCCAAACAGTAGGTAATACCGATCCTACAGAGATCGCAGCCATCGGTTCAGGTGTTGGCCAGGACTCGTCTCCCGTACAGCGATCCTTGACCAATCCAAATTGGACAATTCAATACACCCCATCGACAGCTTATCTTGAAAATGAGGTAGGCAGTGCTTTTACTTTCCTACTTCCAGTGATCCTGTTTCTCCTGATTTCCCTGGCGGGCGTGTTCATCGGGGTTACGCGTATCATCAAGCTATTGGATGCAGATCTCTCTCATCTCGGGCATCAGATTGCGAGTGTTGCATCAGGAAGGTTCGTACCCTCCACCAGCTATGAAATTGACGCCTTTCAGGAAGTTGACCTGGGCCTGGCACGGCTTGGTAAGAGGCAGGATGAAGATAAACCAGTCCCTAAACTAGACGTGAAAACTATTACGCCCGATGAACAGATGGAAGATCTGGTTGACATAGAAATGCTGGATGAAGAGAGCTTTGAAGAGGCCGTAGGACGAGCTGAACTGGCGGATGGCGCCTCTGAATCCCTCTTTGAAGAAAACGAGGAAGAGGACGGGGAAGACCCTTATTCCGAAAACTCTTTTTCGGCTTCAATCTTCCGTGCCTACGATATCAGAGGCATCGTGAATGAGACATTGACACCAGACATCATTCACGCGATTGGTTTAGCTATCGGCTCCGAGGCCGACGCGATCGGCCAACAAACCCTGGTGGTCGGTGCTGATGGGCGAATTTCAAGTCCCGATGTACTCGAAGCCCTTGTAGCTGGTTTGCTGGAATCGGGTCGTGACGTCATCAACATCGGTGCCGTACCAACACCGGTACTCTACTTCGCCACACATAACTCGGATACTCAAAGTGGCGTTATGGTAACCGGTAGTCACAATCCGGCTGACTACAATGGTTTCAAGATCGTGTTGGACGGCAGAACTCTTGTAGAAGATGATATTCAGCGCCTCTATCAGCGCATCGTTGACGAAGATTTTACATCCGGAGAAGGCACCCTAACCGAAATCGATATTCGAGATGACTATCTGGACGCGGTCACAGACGATATTGTCATCGCACAGCCTCTTAAAGTAGTCATCGACTGTGGTAATGGTATCGCCGGAGAGCTTATGCCTGAGCTTCTCAGCAATCTTGGATGCGATGTCATACCACTTTATTGCGAAGTGGATGGCACTTTTCCAAATCATCCGCCGGATCCCCTGGTACCGGAAAATCTCGACGATCTAATACTCACGGTCAAATCGCAGGGGGCAGATATTGGTCTGGCGCTAGATGGAGATGGCGACAGAATCATTGCTGTCACAAAAAATGGTGACATTGTCTGGCCAGATCGGTTGTTGATGTTATTTGCAAAGGATGTCGTTTCCCGGAACCCCGGGTCAGATGTTGTCTACGACATAAAATGTACACGCCATCTCAATAGTGTTATCAGCGGTTTTGGCGGAAGACCCATAATATGCCGGAGCGGACATTCTTTTGTAAAAGAAAAAATGGCAGATACCAGCGCTATCCTCGGCGGTGAGATGTCTGGTCATATCTGTTTTGCCGAGCGCTGGTTCGGCTTCGACGACGGGCTTTATGCAGCCGGTCGATTGCTCGAAATTGTCGGTTCACAAACGGCAGGCCTGGACGAATTACTGAACGAATTTCCGGATAGCGTTGTGACACCTGAAATACAGATCGCGGTGGATGACGAATCCAAGTTCAATATTATGGATGCACTTGTCGAAAGTGCTTCATTTGATGAAGGTACCCTGACAACCATCGATGGTATTCGCGTTGACTATGCCGATGGTTGGGGGCTCGTTCGTGCCTCAAACACTAACCCTGCCCTGACCTTACGATTTGAAGCCGACAATCAAGCAGGGCTGCAACGGATAAAGAAACTATTCCGGGAACAACTTCAATCTGTCGATGAGAGTCTCGATTTTGAATAGCAAATGATGGCAAGACCACAAAAGGCAGACCAGTACAATTACATCCACAAGCCAGTTCCTGTCCGGAAAGTCGTGTTTCTAATCCACGCAAGCAACCTAATTAATATGTTAGGCATATGAAACAATCGTTTACGAAGGAACTGGCCGCAGTGATCTACATTTCCGGACAAGAACAAGCTAGAGTGACACACACAAACTAGCGCCATATTGACAAAGCAGGGCGACAGAGCAAGGCAACAAGATGACACTATCTCGAGATTCGGCAATTAACATCGCACAGATACTGAGCGAAGCCCTACCTTACATCCAGCGGTTTACCGGGAAGACTATTGTCATCAAATATGGTGGTAACGCGATGACAGAGGAACATCTAAAGGCAGGATTCGCCCGGGACATCGTCCTGATGAAGCTTGTCGGTATGAACCCCATCGTCGTCCATGGCGGCGGCCCACAAATTGGTAATGTATTGAATGACCTGTCTATTGAATCAAAATTCGTCGATGGTATGCGCGTCACTGACAGTAAAACGATGGATGTCGTACAGATGGTCCTCGGCGGACTTGTTAATCAGGATATCGTCAGCCTGATCAACCAGAATGGCGGCAAAGCCATCGGCTTGACCGGCAAGGACGCCTCTCTGATCAAGGCACGAAAAATGTTAATCCAACGTGCCTCACCCGATGTTCAAACACCGGAAATAATAGATATTGGGCACGTGGGTGAAGTCGTTAGTATCAACCGCGAGGTGCTCGACTTGATTGTTGACAGTAATATTATTCCGGTTATCGCCCCAATCGGCGTTGGAGAGGGCAATGAGACCTACAACATCAACGCTGATCTCGTCGCGGGCAAGGTCGCTGAAGAGCTATGTGCCGAGAAGCTTATTTTATTAACAGATATACAAGGGCTTATGGACAAGGAAGGTAATCTACTTTCTGGTCTATCAACGACCCAGGTCGATCAACTTATTCTGGACGGTACTATTACCGGCGGCATGTTACCGAAAATTGCTTGCGCTCTCGAGGCTGTGAAAAATGGCGTGAATGCTGCGCAGATTATTGACGGTCGTGTCGCCCACGCTGTTTTGCTCGAAGTACTGACAGATGAAGGTGTCGGCACGTTAATTTCCTCCGCAAAATCCTGAATGTTAACGCATCCGAATTGAGCAACAACATGAAACAAGAAACAAAAGTTTCCCGAAAGCAGCAGATACTTCAGTCTCTGGCAGTCATGCTTGAGGAAAGCCCAGGTGGAAGAATCACTACCGCCGGTTTGGCGAAGCAGGTAGGGGTTTCCGAGGCTGCCCTTTATCGGCACTTCCCGAGCAAGGCAAAGATGTTCGAAGCACTTATCGAATTTATTGAGAGCACAATTTTCTCGCGGATCTCAATCATCCTGAATGATGAAAATTCAACAGAATCACGCTGTAATCAAATTCTGACCCTGCTGCTAACTTTTTCAGAACGTAACCCTGGCATTACACGGATCTTGACCGGTGATCCACTCTCCGGCGAGTCAGAACGTCTGCGTATTCGGGTAGGGCAGTTTTTCGAACGCTTTGAGACACAGCTGCGTCAGGTACTTAGGGAAGCAGAGATCAGGAATGAAAATCCTGTTTTCATGGAAATAAACGTGGCAGCAAACCTGATGATGACTATTGTTGACGGCAAGATTAGTCAGTATGTCAGAAGTGATTTCGAGAAGAGCCCCACGCTTCACTGGCAGGGTCAATGGGGAGCACTCAGCAATACCATATTTAGAAGTGCACAGCTCGGAAATTAACAGCTCGGAAATGGATAGATCTAAACCCACCAGGAACGATCAGATGATCAAACACCCAAGGTGGAACTGGTCCACATTTATAGCCCCGGATCAGTGCCGTAAAGTTCTTTCACCCGGTCCAAATCGGTCGCGTAACTCGCCCGAAGAACATCCATTTCACCATTCTTGTCTTCAATCTCAGAATTTATTTGTGCCATCCGGTTTTCTATTGAACGGATCCGGTCCAGCCTCTCCTTGCTGATGACTCCACCTGCTCTCTCCACATCCGCAAGGCTCGATTCAAGCTGCCGTTTTTGGCTTTGTAAGCGACGAAGGTTACCCATCTGAGTGTTGATAAAACCTTCAATACTGCGCAGCTTGGTGTCCCTTGCCCGAATAACATCTTCAGGAGTACTGTAGAGACGCAACAAATTCTGGTCAGCAATTTTCTGTTCGCGCTTTTCGCGCTCGATCCTCTGTTGCTCAGCCAGCCCACTATCTCGTTCGCGTATTTCCGCTTCGGTCAGTGCGCGAGGGACAACTTCAAGAACTCGGCCGTCCAGGCTCAGAATCGTATAGCCATTTTTGACATAACGCGCTGGCACATAACTATCAAGCACGGTCACACCATCTTCATTTGAATACTTGTATAACTCCGCCGCGACAGGAACACCCGCCAGAAAAGCAATCAACATAGATGTTGCACCGACTATACCGATGCGCGTCCTTAACAGGATGTTAGGTTGAATGACCATGTTCCAGTTCGTCTTGCTGCTCGTATTACTTGTTTATATTGAGTTCGTACTTGGTTCGTATTAACCCGGCATAAAAAGTCGGTATCAGGTTGTTGTCTAACAGAACGACACTCTTATTTCATTCCATCATGCAATTCCGTATTCCTGCCGGTACTCTCTAATCATCAACAATTCCTGTTCATAATCACCACAGGACACAAGGTAATCGACGATATCGCATAACTTTACGACGCTGATGGCAGAAATACCATACTCTTGTTCGACTTCCTGAATGGCGGAAAGATCCCCGGTTCCCCTTTCCTGACGATCAATGGCAATAAGTACCCCTGTCACATCATCTGCCGCTTCCCCAAGGATCTCCATCACCTCCCTTATCGCCGTACCGGCGGTAATGACATCATCAACAATCACGATCTTGCCACCAAGAGGTGCGCCGACCAACTGTCCGCCCTCACCATGATCCTTTACCTCCTTACGATTGAACACATAGGGCACATTGATGTCATGATCCTTGTGCAAGGAGATCGCAGTCGTACCTACGAGAGGGATACCTTTATAAGCAGGACCGAAGAGCAAATCATACTCGATACCTGATGCGACAAGCGCAGCACTATAGTATTGCCCTAATCTCGCCAGTGATTCGCCATTATTGAACAGCCCGGCATTGAAAAAATAGGGGCTGATCCTGCCGGATTTTAGACGGAACTCCCCAAACTGAAGGACCCCGGATTTAATGGCGAATTCGAGAAATTCTCGCTGGTATGATGCAATCATTTAGACTAGCCCCAGGACACTGCGCTGGATGTCATTAAGTTCCTTGATGCCTTTTTCAGCCAGGCTCAACATGTCATCGAGTTGATGTCTATCGAATGGATCTGCCTCTGCCGTCCCCTGCACCTCAATAAAACGCCCATCCTCTGTCATGACAACATTCATATCGGTATCAGCCGACGAATCCTCGGTGTATTCAAGATCCAGCATAGCGACTCCCCCGACAATACCTACCGAGACTGAAGCAATGAGCTGTTTCTTAACGGGTGTTTTAATCTGCAAGCTTTCAATCGCATCAAATAGAGCAACGCAGGCACCTGTGATTGACGCGGTTCTGGTACCACCGTCTGCCTGAATCACATCGCAATCAATGCGGATGGTGTTTTCCCCAAGGCTAGTCATGTCAACAGCTGCACGCAAGGACCGTCCTATCAATCGTTGGATTTCCTGTGTCCTGCCTCCCTGCTTTCCTCGAGCCGCTTCTCTACCCATTCGCGTGTTGGTCGAGCGCGGCAACATGCCGTATTCTGCAGTAACCCAACCTTGTCCCTGCCCTCTAAGAAATGGCGGTACACCTTTTTCCGCACTGGCGGTGCAGATGACTTGGGTGTCACCAAATGAAACAAGCACCGATCCTTCTGCATGCTTGTTGTAACCGCGTTGAATATCGATTGATCTCAACGCATCAAGTGTTCTGCCACCGCTTCGCACGACTGATTCTGCCAATGTATTTATCTTCCTGTTTGGTAAATTAAAAATGTGTTCAGCATCCTTCCCTGACAAACCTGCGACAACAGATATGTCAGGGAAGGTTGCAGCATGGCTAAACTAGCGATGCGATCTCTATTATACTTGGTCCTCTGTGATAAATTCGCAATTATTAAAGACTGGAATATGACAAATAGTATGACTGCGTTCGCGCGCGTGGAACTGAAGAACCTCCACTGGGAAATAAGGACTGTCAATCAACGCTATCTTGATGTCACCTTCCGGATGCCTGATTCCTGCCGCTCCATCGAAATGAAATTGAAATCAATTCTGCGCGGCTCTCTACACCGTGGAAAAGTTGACTGCTCCTTGCGGGTCGACAGGGAAGCAGGCACGCCCGGATTTGATATTGACGAGGGCCTGGTGCAGTCGCTGATGGCCGCCAGACGACGAATTGATGAAATCAGCGGCGCCACACAAACCATCGATTCACTTGAAGTGCTTCGTTGGCCAGGCGTGCTGACAGAATTCGGGAACAACAAGGAGGACGAACTTGAAGATGTCGTTAACGCCTTCAAGAAGACAGTTAAATCACTGGTTGAGATGCGGGGGAGAGAAGGCACAGAATTGAAGAGAATTATCGAACTACAGCTGTCGGCGCTTAGCGAGATCGTTGGAAAAATCCGAAATGAAGCACCCAGGATCGCTGAACAACAACGATTAAAACTGTTTGCGCGCCTTGAGCAATTCGATATTGATGCTGATGACAACAGATTGGAACAAGAGCTCGTTTTCCTGGCCCAAAAATCAGACATCATCGAAGAACTTGATCGTCTTGATACCCACATCAGCGAGGTCAAACATACACTCGGCCAAAAGGGTGCAATGGGTCGGCGCCTGGACTTTCTGATGCAGGAACTCAATCGTGAAGCCAATACCGTGTCATCGAAAGCAAGTATCTCGGATACCTCATTGCAAGCAGTTGACCTGAAAGTCATCATCGAACAGATGAGAGAACAGGTTCAGAATATTGAATAGCGCACAACCAAGTCTCGACCTACCCGGAAAACTATTCGTCGTAGCCGCCCCTTCAGGTGCCGGTAAGACCAGTCTGGTCAAAGCGCTGGTCACAGTCCACAGCAAGGTTGAGGTTGCCATATCCCATACGACAAGAGACGAGAGACCAAACGAAAAAGATGGTGTGGACTACTTCTTTGTCGACGAAGCCCGGTTCAACAAGATGGTTGAAGATCAAAAATTCGCTGAGTGGGCGAGAGTCTTCGGATTCCTCTATGGGACCAGTATCAGGGAAGTAGAAAGGATTCTTGCAAAAGGCAATCACCTGATCCTGGAAATAGACTGGCAGGGAGCGGCGCAGATACGAAAGTTAATCCCTGGCGCTAATACAATTTTTATTTTACCCCCCAGCCTTACGACCCTGCATGAGCGGCTGACCAAACGGGCGCAGGATGATGCCTTTACCGTACAACAACGCATGGATGCCTCCATGGATGAAATTTCACACTTTGAAGAATTCGACTACTTGTTGATTAATGACGATTTTGACGCTGCGCTGGCAGATTTCGGCCACATTGTAGATGGCACCGGTGAGCATCTACGCATGGAAGAACAGAAAAAGAAACATGCCGCGCTTGTCACCAGCCTGTTATGAGTCCCCCGGCAGGAATGCCATCTTTTCCAGCAGAATAGAGACTTTTCCATCGCCAAATCAACACTAACCCTGTCACAATAACAAACGCCATAACAAAAATCATGCCATGATATTGTTAGTTGCCTGATTTATAGCTAAACTGTGCGACCTTTTTCAGTTGATCTTTTCGATTGGCCAATTTGAATGGCTTGCGTGCATTCATTCCGGCGGCTTGAAAAGAGTTAGCGCGAGTACAAAGACTCATTATTTCATTGAAATGTTTCCCGGAGAGATAACACCATGGCAAGAGTAACCGTTGAAGATTGTTTGGAGAATGTCGATAACAGGTTCGAACTGGTCATGGTGTCCAGCAAACGCGCTCGGCAAATCGCAACATTAGGCAAGGAGCCGCTGGTTCCCATCGAAAACGACAAGCCAACTGTTTTGGCGTTAAGGGAAATCGCAGAAGGCTTTATTGATGCTTCTATCCTCCGAGAACCTACTCAAGAGGAAACCGAAGCATTGGCTCTCAGTGCAGCACAGGAAGGGTTTGAACAAGTCGCATCAGAATTCTAGAGGTCTAAACCACCACAACCGGGTCAATTGTTAGCCGATGAATGCCATGCTAACAATTGATTCCTTTGCACAGGATCTGGGCTCTTATCTGGATCCGACTCAAATCGAGCAGGTCAAAAACGCCTACTTTTTCGCAGAAGAAGCCCATCAGGGCCAGACCCGGCGTTCCGGCGAACCCTATATTACCCATCCCCTTGCTGTCGCCGCAATACTTGCAGATATGCACATGGATCATCAGTGCCTTATGGCTGCTCTGCTTCATGATGTTATTGAAGATACCAGCATACCCAAACATACTCTCGGCAAAGAGTTCGATGATCAGGTCGCCGAACTGGTAGACGGCGTTAGTAAGCTCAAGAGCATGTTTGAATCCCGGGCCGAGGCCCAGGCAGAGAACTTTCAAAAAATGACCCTCGCCATGGCGAAGGACATACGTGTCATTCTCGTCAAACTGGCGGATCGGCTACACAATATGAGGACCCTGGGATTCCTGGACCCGGAAAGGCGCCGTAGAATTGCCAGAGAAACGCTAGAGATATACGCGCCAATCGCCAACCGTTTGGGTATGAATAATATCCGGGTTGAATTCGAAGAGCTGGGATTCAAGGCCATGTACCCGCTACGTTCATCCATGATAGAGAAGGCGGTCAAAAAGGCACGAGGAAATCGTAATGAAGTCGTTGCCAAGGTACGTGACTCCATCGTCACCTGTCTTGAACGAGAAGGCATAGAAGCAAAAGTCTTCGGACGCGAGAAACACCTTTACAGCATTTATGACAAGATGCGCTCCAAACAGCGATCCTTTCACGAGATTATGGATGTCTATGCATTCCGAATTATTGTTGAAAGTGTCGATACCTGCTATCGCACACTGGGTGCGGTTCATGGTTTATACAAACCCGTTGCAGGCAGGTTCAAAGACTATGTCGCCATTCCCAAGGCAAATGGTTATCAATCATTGCACACCACACTATTCGGTATGCATGGCATTCCAATCGAAATTCAGATTCGGACCCATGAAATGGAGATGGTTGCCAACAACGGTATCGCCGGTCATTGGCTGTATAAGTCCAGCGATGACACAGCGTCCGGTAGTCACAAGCGGGCGCGGGAATGGATGAAGGGTTTACTGGAACTTCAACAAAGTGCCGGTAATTCGCTTGAATTTATCGAGAATGTCAAAATTGACCTGTTCCCGGATGAAGTCTATGTGTTCAGCCCGCGCGGCGAGATTTATGAACTTCCCCAGGGTTCAACACCCGTTGATTTTGCTTTTGGTGTGCACACCGACATTGGCAATACCTGTGTCGCCTGTCGAATTGACCGTCGTTTGGCTCCACTCAGCGCTACATTAGAGAGTGGTCAGACTGTCGAGATCATCACAGCCCCGGGTGCACTGCCCAACCCTGCCTGGCTTGGTTTCGTCATCTCCGGCAAGGCACGAGCAGGTATTCGACATGCCTTGAAGAACCAGCAATTAAGCGAATCCATCACGCTGGGTCGACGGCTTCTCGAACGTACCTTGCAGACCTATCAAAAAACGCTGGCCGATATTGAGCCTGAAAAACTCGACGCACTTCTCGAAGACCACCAACTTTCAGAACTGGATGCACTACTCGCGGAGATTGGACTCGGCAACCAGATGGCCTATGTCATTGCCCGAAAACTAACCCTCTTGCCAGAAGAGACAGATGAGAACCTTTATCAGGGTCCACTTGCCATTATGGGTACAGAAGGGATGGTTGTTACCTATGCACGCTGTTGTAAGCCCATACCCGGCGACCCTATTATTGGTCATATTAGTGCCGGGCGAGGCATCGTTATCCATACTGATACCTGCAAGAATATGCAGGAGCTTCGCACAAAACCAGATGAGATTATGTCCGTTCGCTGGGATCCCAATGTTGGACAAGAGTTTTCCGTTGAGCTCAGGGTAGAACTCGAGCACCAAAAAGGGATCGTTGCAGATCTCGCATCAACCATTACCATTGCTGACGCCAATGTTGAACGCATCAACCTGATCGAAAAAGACGCCAGACTCGGTACGGTCAATATTGTCCTATCGGTACGAGACCGTGTTCATCTGGCCGGCGTCATCAAGCGCCTACGAACCATCAAGGGTGTTAACAGAATTATCCGAACAAAAAGCTAGTCCACCCGGGCTGGCTCACCACGCACATTTCCACACACAACCAGCCAGGAACCCCCCCAATGAAAAAAACGAAAGACATCATCTCAACTGATAATGCCCCTTCAGCAATAGGCACCTATTCCCAGGCCGTTGTGCACAATGGCACTGTCTACATCAGTGGTCAGATTCCTCTTATTCCGGCGACCATGGAAATGGTCAGTGACGATATTACTGAGCAAATTCAGCAGGTATTTTCAAACCTCACTGCCATCTGTGAAGCAGCAGGTGGCAACATTAACGCGGTGCTGAAGTTTACAGTCTATCTAACTGACCTCGGACATTTCGCTGCGGTGAACGAGGTGATGAACAATGTCCTGGAAGTGCCTTATCCTGCTCGTGCCGCTATCGAGGTCTCTGCCTTGCCGAAGGGTGCACTGGTCGAAGTTGACGCTATTATGGCGTTGTAAGTCCAAAGACCAATGGCCCTCGACCATGCTTCCATTCTTTCTCTCAAGGGTGTGGGTCCCGCAATGGCAGAGAAGTTCGCCCGGATTGGCATCAAAAACCTGCAGGATGTCCTGTTTCATCTGCCACTTCGCTACGAAGATCGAACTCGCATCACTGCCATTGCCAACCTACAGCCTGGCGACACCGTTGTCATCGAGGGGGAAATTGTTTCATCTAACATTGCGTTCGGGCGACGCCGAAGCCTGTTGGTCAATCTGAGAGACCCGAGCGGGCAGGTCGGATTAAGATTTTTCCACTTCTCAAAAGCACAACAGAATACTTTCTCTGCAGGGTCGACCCTGCGCTGTTTTGGCCAGGTACGTCGCGGCAGTGCCGGGATTGAAATCTATCATCCCGAGTACACGGCCAGGGCCACATCTCTACCCGACCGGCTAACACCCGTCTATCCTGCGACTGAGGGAATTAGCCAGAATCGTTTTCGGCAGGTTGTAGACCATGTCCTAAAGCTGATGGATAAGGGAGAACTTCTGGCGGACCTTCTAACAGATGCTGTGGCTGGGAGTACTGTCCTGGAGAGAACTGTTGACGGTGGGGCTGTCATCAGAGAAATGAATATAAACGAGGCACTTCGCTTTGTTCACAACCCGCCACCCGACGTGAACCTGGGTATGTTGACCGACGGTATTCATCCCGCACAGCAGCGGCTTGCATTCGAAGAACTACTGGCACATAGAAGCAACCTTCGGCTCTCTCGAGAGGAAATCAACCAACTAAGTGCACCCTGCTTTAAGCCACCATCAACCACATACCATAAGCTCATTGCATCGCTCGAATTTGATCTAACCAGCGCACAGGTTCGTGTATCCAAAGAATTGGTAAAGGATCTTGGTAAAACATCCCCGGCCCTTCGCTTGATTCAGGGTGATGTCGGTTCTGGCAAAACCATCATTGCTACTCTGTCTGCTGTTCAGGCACAGGAGAATCACTTTCAGTGTGCCATTATGGCGCCAACCGAAATTCTTGCAGAGCAGCATTATATTAACCTGACCCACTGGCTGGAGCCTCTGGGTATTTCTGTCTCATGGCTGACAGGTAAGATCAAAGGCAAAAAGAGGCAAGAGACACTCGCGTCCATTGCCAACGGAGAGGCCCATATTGTCATTGGGACACACGCATTATTCCAGGATGATGTTCAATTCAACCAACTTGGATTGGTCATTGTAGATGAACAACACCGCTTTGGTGTCCATCAACGACTGGCCTTGCGGGAAAAGGGGGCCTCCGGGAATCTGGTGCCACACCAGTTTGTGATGACCGCAACGCCCATCCCTAGAACCTTAACGATGAGCGTGTACGCCGATATGGACTGCTCCATCATTGATCAACTCCCACCGGGCAGAATCCCCGTCACAACCGTTGTTCTCCCGGAATCTCGACGCGGCGAAATCATTGATCGAATCAAGGTTGAATGTTCAACGGGTTCACAAGCCTACTGGGTTTGTACGTTGATAGAAGAATCTGAGGTGCTGGAATGCCAGGCAGCCGAGGTCACGGCGACAGAACTCTCTGAACGACTACATGGACTCAAGGTGGGTCTGATCCATGGGCGGATGAAATCAACTGAGAAAGCAACCATCATGAAAGCATTTAAGGATCGTGAAATTGACCTCCTGGTTGCAACGACTGTGATCGAAGTCGGTGTCGATGTTCCCAATGCCAGCTTGATGGTCATCGAGAATTCTGAACGCCTGGGACTCGCCCAGCTTCACCAGCTACGCGGCAGGATTGGTCGCGGTTCTGCCAAAAGCCACTGTGTATTAATGTACAAGTCACCCCTTGGTCGATCAGGCCGCGAACGGTTGAATGTCATGCGCGAGACCAGCGATGGCTTTAGAATCGCGGAAGAAGATTTGAGGATACGGGGTCCCGGCGAACTCTTTGGCGTGAAACAATCGGGTGTGGTGGATTTCAAGATAGCAGACCTGGTTCGTGATCAACATCTTATAGACGATGTCGCGGTACTCTCAGATTATCTGGTGACTCAAGACCCGACAAGAGCAAAGCAGATTGTTAAGCGCTGGCTCCATTCTCCGGAAGCTTATCGTCAGGCTTAGATCATCAGACAGAGGTCATCCGGTCAAAAAGGCCAACATCTATAGCTTACTACCAGCCGTTTTTTCAAATATTTCCTGGTCAAACTGTCCTTCACTTCTTGCGACGATAGCGGAAACGCTTGCATCCCCGGTCACATTAACTGCTGTGCGCAACATGTCCAGCAATCGATCGACACCAATGATGAGCGCAATACCCTCCACCGGTAATCCCACCTGCGTTAGCACCAGCGCGAGTGTGATCAAACCGACGCCCGGCACACCAGCCGTTCCGATGGAGGCGAGTGTCGCTGTGAGAATCACCATGAGATACCCCGTCATGCTGATCTCAATATTGTAGGCTTGAGAAATAAATACCGTCGCTACACCCTGCATGATGGCTGTACCATCCATGTTGATCGTCGCACCGAGTGGTACGGTAAACGATGCGACTTCATTCTTGACGCCAATCTCTTTCTCCACTGTCTCAAGAGTGATAGGCAGAGTGGCATTACTTGATGAGGTGCTAAAAGCATAGGCCATAACCGGTGCCATTTTCTTGTAAAAGGTAACGGGGTTCAGACGAGCGAGGAACCTGAGAAGCAAACCATAGGTAAACGCAAAGTGAATCATCAACACCAACACAACCGTAAAGAAGTATTTGGCGAGGTCTGCAATCGCAGAAAAACCCATATTCGAAAATAGCGTTACCATTAAACAGAAGACGCCAATCGGAGCAACAGACATCAACATTAAAATGAGTCTCATAATGACCTCATCCCAATCGTTGAGTGTTGCTCTAACACGCTGACCAGCTTCACCGCACTTGTTGATTGCCACACCAATGAGTATCGCAAAGACAATCACCTGGAGCATGTTACCTTCAGCCATCGCACGAATCGGATTTGTTGGGAAAATATTGATGATGACCTGCTTTAGCGAGGGGCTTTCCTTAACAACAAATTCAGTCGTGGCCCCTAGATTGATACCAACCCCAGGGTCAATAGTTGTTGCCATAAATAAGGCCAACGCAATTGCGATTGCCGTTGTCAGCAAATAAAGGGAAATGGTTTTGAGTCCAATTCGCCCCATGCTGGAACCATCTGAAAGGTTACTGGCACCACAGACCAGAGAGACAAAAACAAGCGGGACAACCAGTAGTTTCAAGCTGGCGATGAAAACCTGCCCACCCACATCAAAAAACCCATTAATAAGATAGACCATCGGGATGCTATCGGCGGCCGGGTTCGCAAAGTGGACGAGTGAACCAAGCAAAAAACCAAGGCCCATGCCGATCAATATATTTCTCGTCAGGTTCGTTCGTTCCATATGCTAGTTTGCTCTTATTTTTCTGGAGAACCGATTGAAGCTTCCATTCTTGGCTGGAAGTCCCTCTGTGCTGTCTTGTAGGCAAACAAGACTAGTCAATCTCGACCATTTCAAAATCTTCCTTGCTCACGCCACACTCTGGACAGACCCAATCTTCAGAGATGTCCTCCCATCGTGTACCAGGAGAAAATCCTTCTTCCTCATCGCCCAGTGCCTCGTCATAGATATAGCCACAGACAATACATTGCCACTTCTTCATTGATGTTAATCCTGGATATTGTGCACTCATCCGGTGTCGGTAAATGCTTGATAAACCCTATGGTCGCCATCACAAGACCAGTCACTTTCTCAACCAACTGAAGTTGGTCAATTGGCGTCGGGTAAAAGACGAACCAAAATACTATTCACGTTTATCCCTTTTACACCCCGCCTCGTCTTGACAATCGCTGCTCCGAAGAAAAAGAAGCCATCAATCAAGCGTTTCCAGGTTGAAGGCGTGAATAAGCGACGTATACTAACTTATTTACTTTCACTACGAAATAAATGTCCCTTCCAAGCATTCACTACCAACAGCTAACGGCCTCGCTGGTCAGCCAGTTTCCAAAACTACCCCACCTGGTCTCTATTGCACGATTCGACAAACCCATTGGCATATATCTATTGCTATGGCCGACACTCTGGGCGCTCTGGATTTCGGCGGAAGGTTTCCCCGGTTGGCACCTCTTGACGGTATTCGTATTGGGTACAATTTTGACGCGCTCGGCGGGTTGCGTTATCAACGACATTGCTGATCGAAATTTTGACGGGCAGGTGGCTCGCACAAAAAACAGGCCACTTGTCAGTGGTCAACTTGCACTGATAGACGCGTTTATTTTCCTTGGCCTGCTCACTTTTCTGGCGCTTCTTCTTGTTCTAAGTACGAACCTTTTAACCGTGGGAATCGCCATTATCGGCGCACTAATCGCCTCAATTTATCCTTTTATGAAACGTTACACTTATCTCCCACAAGTCGTACTGGGCATTGCCTTTTCCTGTGGCATACCCATGGCGTTCGCGGCTACCCAGGGTTCCGTACCACAGGTGGCCTGGTTGTTGATGATTTCTAATCTTGTCTGGACAGTCGGCTACGATACCGAGTACGCAATGGTTGATCGGGATGACGATATAAGGCTGGGGTTAAAATCATCTGCCATATTGTTTGCCGATATGGACAAACTCGCCATCGCATCACTGCAAATATTATTTCTGGCAACGCTCTTGCTTACCGCCAGATCCGTAGCATTTACCTATCCCTTCTACATTGGATTGGCCCTCGCATTTGGACTGCTTAGCCACCAGCAGTTTCTCATTCGGGACCGTCAGAGAGACAAGTGCTTTCAGGCCTTCCGCAACAACCACTGGGTCGGATTCGTTATTTTTCTAGGTATCTTTGGACATTATTCGATGCGCTAACAAGTCACTCTGACAAAGGCGGTTTTATCGTGTTGAGTAACATGCGTACTCGTTGCGCTTGTATTAACTACCTTGGTAGTCAATAATGTATTTTTCACTGCCTGACAAGACGCACAATGGATAGGGTCATCCCACTAATACAAGAACTTGGTTTTACAATCAATGAGGCCAAGGCTTATACCGCCCTGCTAGGCTGCCAGCCCGCAAGCGCCTATGTGATCGCCAAAACTGCCTCGATCCCGTCCTCTAAAATCTATGAGATCGTCAACAGGATGCAGATCCGAGGCATCTTCAAACCCACGAACGACAAGAGTGAGCAAACCCAGATTTATGTTGCACTTGGCGTAGAGGACTTTCTGGGTAAGATTCGCGAACAGACCTTATCCCAGGTAGATGAGTTGCTACCCCTGCTGAAGGGTCTGGCATCAAAATCATCGGACAATCAGATCTGGCCTCTCACTGACGCCACAGCAGTTCACAATAAAGCCGTTGAGATGGTTCGCCACACCCGCAAAACGCTGCTGCTTTCTCTCTGGCCAGCGGAACTGGATTGGCTCATGCCGGTACTGAAAGACTGTGAAGGTCGAGGTGCACAAATAGCAATGGTGCACTTTGGACAACCCACACAATTCATTGGTGCTACCTATCACCACCCTGCTGAACAGACCCTATACGATGAGAAGGGAGCAAGGGGACTGACACTGGTGTCCGATAGCGAGTCTGTGCTTCTCGCGAACTATCACCAGAATGGAGAAGTCGATGGTGCCTGGTCGCGGAACTCATCGTTTGTGACTGTGGCAGAGGACTATGTCAAACACGACGTCTATATCACCAAGGTTACCCGATTTCTCGATCAGGAGGTTCGTGCCAGATTTGGTGACAAATATGAACACCTGAGGAATGTCTTTGATGCTGATGCCTAGACCAGCGTGAAACCTCTCATACTTCCAATATATTAGCTTTTAACAACAGGCGACAACTATGCCAACCTTCTCAATTAACGGCACCCTCTGCCTTGAAGCAAATGCCCGGATATCAGTTATGGATCATGGCTTACTCTATGGTGATGGTGTATTCGAAGGTCTGCGCTTCTACCAGCAGAATATTTTCAAAGTCGAAGAACATCTCAGACGACTCAAGGATTCCGCACGATCAATTTGTCTACAACTCCCTGTGGACAAGAAAGAACTCAATGAAACACTGATGAACACAATAGATGCATCTGGACTTCAAAATGGATACATCCGACTATTGGTCACCCGGGGCAGCGGCCCCCTGGGCGTAGACCCAGCAAGTTGCACAAAACCTCAAGTCATTATCATTGTTGATCAGCTCTCCATTGTACCGCCAGAGGTCCTGGACAATGGTGCCAGCTTAATCATCAGTTCTGTTCCCAGGCTCGCAGCCAATCAGGTTGATCCACGCATCAAAAGTCTCAACTATATGAATCAGATTATGGCAAGGCTCGAAGCCAATGCGGTTGGCGCTGATGAAGCCATAATGCTAAATGATCAGGGGAGGGTGGCGGAGGGCACTGCCGACAATATCTTTATTGTAAAAGACGGCACCTTATACACACCACCACTTTCAGAAGGTGCGCTCGCCGGAATCACCCGATCTACTATTATCTCCTGTGCGGCCGATACAGGTTTGGTTGTACAAGAAGTACCCTTGTCTCCCCACGATCTCTACACCGCTGACGAATGTTTCCTATCAGGAACTGGCGCTGAACTCATTCCTGTCAGGGAAATTGCTGGCCGCCCCATGACACAGGTGAGAGGTCCTGTTTTCAGCAAGCTACTGAAGGCATTTCATGAATTGACCAGAGCCAGCCAAAGCTGATGTGCTAAACTAAGCGCCTGTTACAGCAACATGTTCCACTTCCCTTTCAATAGCTTCCCATGAACCGTGCCTCACAGATTATTGTTCAGAAAATTGATGCGTTAAATGAATGGATGGGTACAACTGTGGCATGGCTGACGCTTGCCATGATGTTTCTCACCTGCATTATTGTGATCGCTCGATATGGATTCAATCTCGGGTCAATCGCACTACAGGAAAGTGTGATGTACATGCATGGTATGGTTTTTATGCTGGGTATCGGCTATACGCTAAAACATCAGGGGCATGTCCGCGTTGATATTTTCTATGGCAAGTTCACGGTCCGACGCAAAGCAATTATCGATTTGTCAGGCGCTGTCTTTTTTTTAATTCCGGTTGGACTCCTGTTTCTACTGGGTAGCCTTAACTACGTCGGCCTGTCCTGGTCACTAACTGAAGGGTCTGCGCAACCGGGTGGCCTGCCTGTCGTTTATCTCCTGAAATCCCTGATACCGATGATGGCGATACTGCTCATTCTTCAGGGTCTGGCCGAGATAGTTCGTTCACTTCTGTTGCTGACAACAACCGCTACTGACCCTGCAAATCCCTCGCAAGCAATGTTGATCAATCCCTAGATGGTTGAATATGCACCTCTAATCATGTTTGCAGCAACTTTTGTATTGTTACTACTCGGATATCCTGTGGCACTTACCCTGGCCGGCACTGCGCTGATTGCCGCTGGTATCGGCATCGCGACAGGTATCTTCGTTCCTGAGTTTCTATTGGCACTACCAAGCCGTCTATTCGGTATTGTGACCAATCAAACACTCATTGCCGTCCCCTTATTTGTGTTGATGGGCGTCATTCTCGAAAAATCCCGCATCGCTGAAGATTTACTCGATGCCATGAGTCGCTTGTTCGGAAGCCTACCGGGTGGGCTAGGTCTCTCGGTCACGATGGTGGGTATGCTGATGGCAGCAAGCACCGGCATTGTTGGCGCAACGGTCGTTACCATGGGATTGATGGCGCTACCGAGTATGTTGAAAGCAAAATATGATCCAGCACTGGCGACCGGTGCCATTTGTGCAACCGGCACACTGGGTCAGATCATTCCGCCGTCCATCGCACTGGTCCTCCTGGGTGATGTTCTGTCCAACGCTTACCAACAGGCACAACTTAGCCAGGGTATCTACAATCCCCGCACAATCTCCGTCGGTGATCTGTTTGCCGGTGCCATTATTCCAGGGCTGATACTGGTTTGTTGTTATGCACTATACATATGGGCTGTTGCCATGTTGAAACCCGAGAAAGCCCCGCCAGCCACCGTCCGAAAAATCGACGTTCGACAGATCTTGAGCAGCCTGGTACCACCGCTGATTCTCATTGTTGCTGTTCTTGGTTCTATTCTGGGTGGTATCGCAACGCCAACAGAAGCGGCCGGGGTTGGCGCATTCGGTGCTTTTCTACTCGCTTTGTTAAAGCGCACATTGCCAATCGAGCAGCTCAAGCATGTGACCCAATCAACTACCCGAACCACATCGATGGTGTTTTTTATCCTTATTGGCGCGTCACTATTTTCACTGGTATTCCGGGGTTATGGCGGCGATGACCTGGTCCGGTCTCTTTTCGACGACATGCCGGGTGGTGCGTTCGGCGCCATGTTTATCGTTATGTTGGTGATCTTTCTACTGGGATTTATTCTCGACTTTATCGAGATCACATTTGTCGTGGTGCCGATTGTCGGCCCCATTCTCATGGCGATGGGTTTAGATCCAGTCTGGTTGGGCGTGATGATCGCGATTAATCTGCAAACCTCATTCCTGACACCTCCCTTTGGCTTTGCTCTTTTCTATCTTCGGGGCGTCGCACCGGAGAGTGTCAAAACAACCGATATCTATCGAGGTGTCATCCCATTTATTATGATTCAGCTGTTGGTCTTACTTCTAATAGCCTGGCAACCCATTATCGCGACCTGGCTTCCGTCTCTGCTCTACCGATAACCTGATCTTTTAGCAGCGAGCTTTTAGTAGCGAGCTTTTGATATCGGGCTTTAGGCGGCGAGCTCTAAATAGTGAGTTCGAAATGGTGAGCCCGGAATTCTGAGCATTAAATGGAGCGCTCTAACCGGGAAGCTTGAGTATTTTCCTGGCATTTTCCCGCAAAAATTTCGGCCAGACTTCATCTTTCAAAGATAGCTGTTGCATATCAGTCATGATTCTTTCCAGAGACAAGCCCATTGGGAAATATCCACCATAGAGAATCTTGTCGGCACCACGGGAATTCGCATATTGAATAATTGCTTCCGGGTAGTGTTTTGGCGCAAAGGCCGTTGTGGAGTAGTAGAGGTTTGGCCACTTCAACATCAATTTGATGGCGAGGTCTTGCCAGGGTTCGCAGCCATGCCTGGTCACAAAGACCAGCTCCGGGAAGTCGTACATTACCTGATCGATATGCTCTACCTTCTGCGGCCACATCGGAAATCTGGGGCCCGGTACCCCTGCGCAGGAAAATATTGGCACATCCAGCTCAACACATTTTGCATAGATGGGATACATCTTTGCATCATTGATGGCTACTTGCGGGTTATAGCCCGCGTTAAAGGCACCGAATGAACAAACATCGAACTCCTCATGTTGACGCACCATATCCCTGATACCCTCCATCCCCTTGTTAGGGTCAACAGAGCCCTGGGCGACAAACCGGTCGGGATAATGTTTGAGAGCTTTACGGCTTACTTCACCGCCTGCACCAATCAACCCAACGTCTACACCATACTTATCCATCTCGTTGAGGGTCAGTGTAATGGGGTCATCGGTACTGCCATAAAGATCTTTCGGTACCTGTTTGAACATATACTCGACCGGAAAGTCGAAGTTGCTTGAACCATCCTTCAATTGTTCCCGGATAAAATCATACATGGCAAAATCTTCAGCGGGAAAGCCAATCATGGTATCGATAATTCCAATCCCCTGTGGCATTGTCATATTCTTAGCCTCCCTCGTGTAGCGCCGTCTGAAACAAATAGCACATCGAATCTCTTGGTATTTCATCTCTCGGCAAAGGCTGATTTACCTGATCCGGCGTCGGGCCAAACTGATTTGCCAATGGCGTGAGCTTTGCCAGATCAAACTTGTACAGGTCTGCAGCGTTAAGACCCAACAACTTTCGGCGATGGTCTTCTGGCAGGTCGCTGAATGTCAGCCGTAGCGATTCCAGGTTATAAGGAAAGGTTCCTTCATAATGCGGATAGTCATTGCCCCACAACACCTTGTCCACACCTATTTCCCCGATTCCGGCGAGATCAGCATGGCTGGGAAAGCTGGCCCCATACCAACAATTTCGATTGGCATAAAATGATGGCGGCTCCTTGAGAATCCACTCCATGCCTTCATAGTTGAGTTCACCAATAGCACCATGAACCATCCCCATGTGAATGCGGTCCATCTGGTTTAACAATGCTGGCGCCCATGCACATCCAGATTCTGTCAGAATATATTTTAATCGAGGGAATTTTTCGAAGGCGCCGCCCATGATCAGATGGCGATAGCCTGCCTGACAATAGTATGTCACCTCTGTGACCCATAAGGCTGCCGCGACCATCCCTTCGCCATAATCCGGCGAGCCCTGACCGGAATGCTGATTCATGACCAGATCATGATCCTGTATTGCAGCGAAAACCCGATCCCAGGCGGGATCATATAATGGTTTAAGCCAACCACAATCAGGTGGAATCAAGGGTAGTAGGACACCGCCACGCAATCCTGCCTCGGCAATAAACTCGATGTCTTTGATCGCCTCGTCCAGATCGTTAGGTAAGATCAAACCAATTCCTGCACGGCGGTTAGGGTCCTCTGCAC
>CAZAZB010000014.1:0-11257 GCA_964489485.1 uncultured Pseudomonadales bacterium
CCTTCGACCAATGGATTCACTTTACCCCGATATTTCTATAGGGAGCGGACTATCTCATCACCCTCAGCATAAACACTGTTAGGGTGCGGGACGCTCAAACCTGTTATTAAGAACGCTCGGCTTACGCCAGTTCCCAGGTAGTCTCTGCACCTTCTGAAAGTGTACTTCCAGCTTGGCTCAGGATTGCCATCAGGCAACATAAAATGCTGACTGATAAGGTTTCCCTGAATTCATCCCGTTCATTCCATATCTTTCGATATGGACGCACCATTTTGATGAGTCCACTGCTCTAACCAACTGAGCTACAGGCCCATATTCCGTCAATCTGTACACGGTACTCTATCGGGAATATAGAGAAGCGGAGTATACATAAAACCACTGGGGCAATCATGCAAAACCTCACCAATTATGTGATCCGGCAACCTACCTGCGAGGTAACCTAAGAACCACCCAGGGTGTCAGTTAGGAAGTTTCGTCCAGGAAACTCTTCAAATGATCCGACCTTGCTGGATGTCGAAGCTTGCGCAATGCTTTAGCTTCAATCTGCCGGATTCTTTCCCGGGTCACATCAAATTGTTTCCCGACTTCTTCAAGGGTGTGATCGGTATTCATGTCTATGCCAAATCGCATTCTGAGTACTTTTGCTTCTCTCGCCGTTAAACCTGAGAGCACACCTCGTGTTGCTTCTTGCAAGCCCTCTTCTGTTGCAACCGCCACAGGTGACCCAACAGAGGCGCCCTCACCAAGATTCGAATCTGAATCCAGAAAATCACCCAGATGAGAATCTTCGTCATCACCGATGGGAGTCTCCATAGAGATAGGCTCTTTGGCAATCTTCAGCACACGCCGCACCTTGTCTTCGGGCATTTCCATTCGCTCTCCAAGCTCTTCCGGTGTTGGCTCGCGTCCCATCTCCTGAAGCATTTGTCTGGACACTCTGGATAGCTTGTTGATCGTCTCGATCATATGAACCGGGATACGAATAGTACGTGCCTGGTCTGCGATGGAACGCGTAATCGCCTGACGAATCCACCATGTGGCATAGGTGGAAAACTTATAGCCACGTCGATATTCGAATTTGTCTACCGCCTTCATCAAACCAATGTTGCCTTCCTGAATAAGGTCGAGGAATTGCAGGCCCCTATTGGTATATTTCTTGGCTATCGAGATAACAAGACGCAGATTAGCTTCAACCATGTCCTTCTTGGCGCGTCTGGCTTTCGCCTCACCGATCGACATCCTTCGGTTAATATCTTTTATCTCACTGACCGTCATGTCCACAGAAGCAGCGGCTTGCTTGATCCGTTTTTGCGCACGAGCGATTTCATCTTCATACTTTTTTAGACCGGTATAGCCGGCCTTGATCTGGCGCCCCACCCATTTCGGATCCGCTTCTTTACCTGAAAATTTCTGTAAAAAATCTTTTCGTGGCATCTTGGCGCGACGGACGCAGGTGTTCATCACATGCCGTTCCAGACGGCGGATTTCCTTGTGGACCTCTCGTGGTGGCAAGACGAACCTGTCGTACTTCTTCGGCACAAACTTGAAGAACTGAAACATGTCTCCCTGAATCATTAACTCCTTATGGACGGCTTCTTCTCCACGTCCCTGTTTTTTTAGAAGCCTTTCAGTCTTCTTGTATTGCTTCTGGAGCTTTGTAAATCTTTCAGCAGCAAGTTCCGCATCCGGACCTTTGTTCTCCTCTTCCTCATCTTCATCTTTTTTCTGACCGGGCACGACCTGCGCGGCTGGTGCTACATGATCCGCGGGGTCAAGAAAACCAATGATGACATCCGTTAACTGCCCTTCTTCCTCTTGACTCGCCTCGTACTCCACGAGCGCTGCGGAGACGACCCCCGGGAATTGGGCCGCTGCATGGAGGACATCACGAATGCCTTCCTCTATTCGTTTCGCGATGACAATTTCACCTTCTCGGGTGAGGAGTTCAACTGTACCCATTTCTCGCATATACATGCGAACTGGATCCGTTGTACGCCCCGCTTCATTCTCAACAGCCACCAGAACCGCCGCTGCTTCTTCCGCTGCCAACTCATCTGTAGAGTCAACCTCTTCCATCATGTCATCGCTCTCGGGGGCAGTTTCATGTACTGCGATGCCCATGTCGTTGATCATGCCGATGATGTCTTCAATCTGTTCCGGATCGGAAATGTCATCAGGAAGGTGATCGTTTACTTCAGCGTAGGTAAGGTAACCCTGTTCTCGCCCTTTGCTGATCAAATCTTTCAGTCGCGATTGTTGCTGTGCTAATCCGCTCGCCATCTAGTCTCTTCGCCTTATATGTGAGAATTACGGAGCCGGACATTATAACGAGGCGGATGCTATCATTCCACTTCAAGTTGCTGTTTTGACTGCTAATTCAGAGAGATTGAATAGTGGAGAAATCTCCACTAGCTACCGGTCTGGCGATGACGATCCTTGATCAATTGGCGCTCATCAGCATTCAGCTCCGAGAGGGGTTTTTTCAGAAGGTCGGCAATAAGCTCTTGTTTTAATTGAGTTTCAAACTGTGTCAGCAATGACCGAATGGTCCCTCTGAATTCCTCCCGCAGTTCAGCTACGCCCAGCAGCTGCTCCTGGTTAATGAGTGCCCTGATCCGTGGATGTTCAGGTTTCCCATGAAAATGATTCAACAAATTTCCCGGTGATAGTAGTTCTTCCCTGCGGATGGTCATTGCCATATCTGCCAGCATCACACAATCGGCAGACTTGGCTAGCCTATCAAAATCTGACTCTTCAAATTCATGAGCCAATTCCGGTTGTTTGAGCAACATTGACAAGGCGGCTTCGGCAAGGCTCCCTCCTACCTGGTGATTCAGCACTATGGATGGACCATCTTCACTAACCGGAAAAGCTGCCGCTCTTGGCCTGGGCATCTGGGAGACAGCCTGGACCAGTCGGGTAGAATCAAGACCGGTACGATCCGCCAGTGCATTTATCATTAATTGTTTGAAGACACCATCCGGAATCGTATTGAGGAGAGGCATTGCCGATTTACTCAATGCCGACTTTCCTTCCATTGACTGCATATCCAGACCCTCTTCCAGATGGGTAAAGAAAAACTCATCCAGTGATGTTGCCTGTTCGAGGCGCAGTTCAAATTTGTCTTTACCTTCCTTGCGGATGAGCGTGTCCGGGTCTTCACCATCAGGTACAAAGAGAAATCTTGCACTGCGGCCATCAGACATCGCCTGCATGGCCAGCAGGAGGGCTTTCCAGCCTGCGTTGCGACCTGCCAGGTCACCGTCAAAACAAAACACAATTTGAGGTACCATCCGATATAGGCGGTCTATGTGATCGCTGGTAGTGGCCGTCCCCAGCGTCGCAACACCATAGTTGATGCCAAATTGTGCCAGCGCCACGACATCCATATAACCTTCTACCACCAGTACCCGAGAGAGCGTCTTGTTCCTCTTCCTGGCCTCATAGAGCCCGTACAACTCACGTCCCTTATGGAAAACCGGGGTCTCGGGCGAATTGAGGTACTTGGGTTTGCCATCGCCGATAATACGCCCGCCAAAGGCGATGGTTCTGCCTCTCAAATCACGAATCGGAAACATGATGCGATCACGGAAGCGGTCATAGGTTTTATCCTCCTCCCGATTATCTATGACCATGCCAGAGTCTATTAACAGCTCTCTCTCAAAGTTACTATTGGCTAACTTATCATAAAGGTTAGTCCAGCCGGGAGGTGCATAGCCGAGCGAGAAATCGCGGGCAACTTCACCGGATAAACCTCTATTTTTCAGGTATTGGACGGCCCTTTCCCGGGATTCATTTTCTCGAAGCTGCTCTGAGAGATAATCGGATGCATGTTGAAGAATCTCATAGATGGTCTTGCGCCGACGGGTTGCCTCGCTGGAGCCCTGCTGCTGATCACGCGGTACCTCGAGACCAACTTTTTCTGCCAGCAATTCAACGGCGGCGACAAAATCCATGCGATCAAATTCCATCAGGAATTTTAATGCACTGCCAGAAGCCTGGCAGCCAAAACAATAATAAAATTGTTTGTCCTGACTAACCGAAAAAGAGGGTGTTTTTTCGTTGTGGAAAGGACAAAGCCCAGAGTGGTTCTGCCCCGTTTTTTTGAGCGGCACGCGCGGTTCGATGATTTCCACGATGTCGATTCGTGATAAGACTTCATCAATAAAATCTGGCGGGATCACAGCGATCTAATACCAATAGGCGAGACGAAAAAGAATGTCACTCAAGTTCGACGAGTGCAAGCCATATCCGAACGTAAATCACAGAGATTAGAATGCGAGGAACAGAAAAACACACGACCTAAGGATATTGCACCCTGAGACGAGTCAGGCGCCTAGTTGTTTTTTAACAAGGCTTCCTACTTCACCCATGTCGGCGCGTCCCTGGACTTTTGGCCTGAGCAGCCCCATCACCTTACCCATATCTTTGATCGAAGCCGCGCCCAGTTCTTCAATGGCATTTTTAACAAGCGATTCGAGTTCATCAGAGGACAATTGTTCTGGTAGAAATTCTTTCAGCAAATCCAGCTCATAGGACTCTTGAGCGGCAAGATCTTCTCTCCCGGCTGCTTCGTATTGCGACAGCGAATCACGACGTTGCTTGGACATTTTATCGAGGATGGTCAGAACTCGTGCATCGTCCAGTTCAATTCTTTCATCAACTTCGATTTTCTTGAATTCGGACATGGTTAGGCGCAAAACACCGAGACGTTGCTTCTCTCGGGCACGCATCGCGTCTTTGACTGCAGCTTCGATCCGGGTTTTGATTTCGGAACTCATGAAGATCCCGTTTGTGGCATAGCGATATAGCGGTTGTTTAGTAGAGTCTTTCCATTCGACGTGACTCTCGTTGTACTTTCTTCGCATGGCGCTTTACGGCGGCAGCCGCCTTGCGCTTTCGAACTGAAGTCGGTTTTTCGTAGTACTCACGACGCCGTACTTCAGCCAGAATCCCTGCCTTCTCGCATGATCGCTTGAACCGTCTTAGTGCAACATCAAATGGTTCATTTTCTTTAATTTTAACGTAAGGCATTAAATCTGGTTCCGGTCTGATCTTATATGTATGGGACTTTTATGTAGGGGACTTTCTTATGTAAGCCACTATCTACTGTTACAATTCGAGCTTCCCTTTAGAACAATTGTCCAAAGTGAACCTCAAACACACTCAATTCAAATGAATCGACCATTTGAAAGGGCGTGCATTCTAACGACAAACTACTTAAATTGCAAAACCTGCAGACTCTCCCTTCGTTTCCTTTCTCGGCAATTGATTGAAAAGATTTTTCCTAAAAAAATCAGTAAGATACGGAGCCGATATACCTCGCAGGTGAACAATGAAGATTCTAGGTATTGAGACATCTTGCGATGAGACTGGCGTCGCCCTATACGACCAGAATCAAGGGCTGGTTGCCGACCTCCTGTACAGCCAGGTCGACCTGCATAAAAAATATGGCGGTGTGGTGCCTGAACTCGCCTCACGAGATCATATTCGCAAGACATTGCCCATGATCGATCAGCTGCTGAATGAGGCCGGCTGTTCGCACCAGGAAATTAGCGGCATTGCCTATACATCTGGCCCCGGTCTTGTCGGAGCACTTCTGGTCGGGGCGAGTATCGCCAAATCCCTTGCGCTTGCCTGGAATATTCCAGCGATAGGAATCCACCATATGGAAGGTCACCTTCTGGCCGCAAAGTTGTCCAGCGCACCTGCAGAGTACCCTTTTGTTGCTCTGCTCATTTCAGGTGGCCACACTCAGCTGCTTGGATGCGAACGCCCGGGATGCTACCAAATGCTCGGCGAATCTCTGGACGATGCTGCAGGCGAGGCCTTTGACAAGGTCGCAAAAATGTTGGGCCTACCCTATCCGGGTGGTCCTGAGGTCGCTAAACTGGCGCTAAAAGGTCACAAGGACCGGTTCAAATTCCCGCGACCGATGACCAATAAACCGGGGTTAAACTTCAGTTTTAGCGGTCTCAAGACCTACACGCTCAATACGCTGCACGATCTTAAGACAAGCAGCCTCAAGACAAGCAATCTCAATACAATCAGCGCCCAGGATAAGGCCGATGTTGCTCTGGCATTTCAGACAGCGGTGGTTGAGACCATTCGGATCAAATGCCAGCGAGCGTTGAAAGAAACCGGCTACACTTCATTGGTCATGGCCGGGGGCGTCAGTGCGAATGTTGCGCTGCGGGAAAAACTTGAAACAATGGCCGCCCAGTCGAACCTGAAGATCTATTATCCCGAACCCCGGTTCTGTACCGACAACGGCGCAATGATCGCCTATGCAGGATATGAGCGCCTGCTTCAAGGACAATCCGAGGATCTTTCGATCAATGTCAGACCAAGATGGCCTATGACCGAACTACCACCAATGGATACCACTTAAATGGATATCGTCTACCTGGAGCACCTGGAAATCGAAACTGTCATTGGTGTTTATGACTGGGAGCGTGCCATTCGCCAGACGATTTGCATTGATCTGGAAATCGGGACAGATATTCGCCAGGCTGGCACAACAGATCAGCTGAAGGATACTCTGGATTACGGCGCCATCGCCGCCCGGATTACCGAAGCTGTGGAGACGAGTGACTTCCAACTCATTGAGGCATTGGCAGAGCATATTGCAACAATAATTCTGCAGGAGTACAAAATTACCTGGCTTAGATTAAGGCTGGCGAAACCGGGGGCAGTTAAAAACGCTCGTTCGGTAGGGATTATTATCGAGAGAGGAGAGCAACAAGAAAGATGAGCATCCTGCTCTAGTCTAGATCGTGTCCGTAAATGTAGATCAATACGGCCAGTTCCTTCGCAAGTGACTGTTTTAGATACCTAACAAATTGATTAGGTTGCTTGCGCTGATTAGAAACACGACTTTCCGGACAGGAACTAGTCTAGTAGGATGAGACATTACCCTGAAATTTATGAACCTGTTTAGGCCATGGGTTCAAAAGAGAAGTGCCAATGCAGTTTATAAAAAAACATCCTGTACTCATTACTTTTGTGTTGTTGGTGATGTTTACGCTCGGAATGTTTGGCCGGACCTACTTAAACAATAACAATCAAAACTCTGGCAAGTCCTGGGGTGGCGGTATCACTCTGGTGGTTACAGCCCCGGCAGAGATGCGAGAGATCATAGACAAGGTTGAATCAATCGGCACGGCGCGGGCAAACGAATCAGTCTCCCTCACGTCGAAGGTCACTGACACCGTTAGCAAGGTGAACTTTGAAGATGGTATGTTTGTTCAGGCGGGAGAAATCCTTGTGGAACTGACGAATACTGAAGAGACAGCTCAACTGGCAGAAGCCCAGGCATCAGTGGACGAATCGACGCGGCAATTCAATCGAATGAGAAATCTGATTACCCAGAACCTTGCCTCTCAGACTCAACTCGATATTGAAAAGGCACGGATGCAAACATCACGCGCCAGACTTGAAGCAATCGTTGCCCGGCTGGATTCCAGACTCATCCGCGCTCCTTTTAGTGGCGTCCTTGGATTCCGCGGCGTTAGTCCCGGTTCACTTCTGAGCCCGACCACCGTCGTCACAACCCTCGATGATGTGAGCATCATCAAACTGGACTTCTCCGTGCCAGAGAGCTTCTTGTCGGTGATTCATGAAGGTCAAGAAATTCTCGCGACCAGCCCAGCCTATGAAGGAACAGTATTCAGCGGCACCGTTGCCACCATTAGCTCCCGCGTTGACCCCGTATCACGTTCTATCACGATTCGCGCACACATTAATAACGACAAGCGACGGTTGCGACCAGGAATGTTACTCACCGTTAATCTGGTTAGAGCACGGACCACTTCTCTGATCATTCCCGAAGAAGCATTGATCCCCATCAGGAACAAAAAATTTGTCTATGTGATCGAAAATCAGACAGCAAAAAGAATCGAAGTTGAAACCGGCCGCCGCCAACCCGGCATCGTTGAAATTACACATGGACTCAGCGAAGGTCAGGAAGTTATTACGCAGGGTGTTATCAAGGTTCGCCCTGGCAGCAAAGTGACCACAAACGCCAATTGACTTTAAACATGGGTCATTAAAAAGGCTGGTAGCCAGAGAACGGGACTCGTAGAAGACTGAACAGGAAGAACAGCTACCCGCTGTCGGCAGGTATCTGTACTAAAGACAGAAACAAACAGGAAGACTTTATGTTGATTTCAGATATGTCAGTGAAACGACCCGTTTTTGCGACAGTGATTAGCATGTTGATCCTAGCATTCGGCATACTATCATTTCGCGATCTACCTCTCAGGGAGTACCCACAAACCAGCCCTCCTCTCGTTTCGGTATCGACCAGTTACGCGGGTGCCTCCGCTCAGGTCATTGAAACAAAGGTTACTCAGCTCATCGAAGATCAGATTAGCGGTATTGAAGGCGTCGAATCAATCAGTTCTTCGAGCCTGGATGGGTCTTCTCGCATACAGGTAGAATTTAGTATCAATCGGGATATTGATCAGGCTGCTAACGACATCCGCGACCGGGTCGCCCGGGTGATCAACAGGTTACCAAAAGAAGCAGATCCCCCGCAAATTGCAAAAGCCGACAGCGATGCGCGACCAATCCAGTGGTTTTCCCTCACCAGCCCCAATCTCGACGGCATGGCATTGACCGACTATGCAGACCGCTATCTGGTAGATCAATTCACGGTTATTGATGGCGTTGCAAATATATATGTCAGTGGTGCTGGTCGATATTCGATGCGCATTTGGCTCGATCGTGTGGCGCTTGCGGCGAGGGAACTCACGGTTATCGATGTAGAGAATGCCCTGCGCAAACAGAATATTGAACTCCCAGCAGGGAGAATAGACTCAGAGCAACGTGAGTTTACGGTTCGAGTAAAAAGAGCGTATGAAACCGCAGAAGACTTTGCCATGCTGACGTTGACACGAGGTGCAGATGGTCATCTCGTCAGGCTGGGGGAAGTGGCGAAGATTGAACTCGGCCCGACCACCTATCGAGATGAATTTCGTGGGAACTCAATACCAACTGTTGGACTCGGTATTGTGAAGCAATCGACAGCGAATACACTCGAAGTTCTGCGCGCAACAAACAAGCGCGCAATCGCCATCAATGCTGGCCTCCCGGAGGGCATGAATCTAATCGCCAGTTCTGATGACTCAATATTTATTGAGACAGCGATCAACTCGGTCTACAAGACCATCGCAATTACGATGGTCCTTGTCAGCCTTGTGATATATATGTTTCTCGGCACCGTTCGGGCGATGATCATTCCAGCACTAACGATTCCGATATGCCTCATTGCTTCATTTATTGGTCTCGCTTTTTTCGGGTATTCGGTCAACCTGATAACACTGCTTGGTCTCGTGCTCGCCATTGGTCTGGTGGTCGATGACTCTATTGTTGTACTGGAAAACATACAAAGAAGGATCGAGGAAGGAGAACCGCCACTCCTCGCTGCATTTCACGGTTCCCGACAAGTTGCTTTTGCCGTCATCGCGACCACTGCGGTCCTGATTGCTGTATTCGTGCCAATCGCCTTTCTCGATGGAAATCTTGGTGTTATTTTTGCTGAATTAGCCGTCACCATCGGAACAGCCGTAATCTTTTCCAGTATTCTTGCCTTGTCACTAACAACGATGATGTGCTCAAAGCTATTAACTACCGATGCTCATGAGAGCTGGTTAACAAGGAAAGTAGATGATTTTTTTCATTGGATTCAAAGAGCGTACCACCAGGCATTGGTCTACACACTTCGCCGACCTTATCTGGTCGTTGGCACTGTCATTGCGATCACCATTAGCACCTGGGGACTATTCCGAATAACACCCGCTATCTTTGCTCCGCAAGAAGATCAGGGAATTTTTTTTACATTTATCAGTGGTCCGGAAGGTGCCAGCTTTTCGTTTATGCAGGATCAATTGCGACAGCTGGAAGATACCATTGATCCATACGTTGCCTCCGGTGATGTAGAGCAATACCTTGTTTTTCTCCCTGGGTGGGGTAGCGCCGAAGCCGTGAATAGCGCTGTTACTCTGGTAATTATGTCACCATGGCAGGAAAGGAAAATGACCACGAAACAGGTCATGGGCAACCTCACCAGCGACTGGCAAAATATTCCCGGCATAAGAGCATTCCCTTTCATGCGCAGCGGCCTTCAGCGGCATGGCGGCGGCCAGCCGGTACAATTTGTTCTGGGTGGTAGCACCTACGAAGAACTCGCCACATGGCGCGACTTAATAATGGAACGAACCAACAACAATCCCGGATTTCAACGAGTCCAGTCAGACTATAAGGAAACGAAACCTCAGCTACTGGTCGAAGTTGATAAGTCTCGCGCCGCAGATCTTGGCGTCTCCGTGCAGGACATAGGCCGTACTCTGCAAACAATGATGAGCGAACGTCGCATCACAACCTTTGTTGACAGAGGCGAGGAGTACGATGTGATCGTTCAGGCCGAACCTGAACAGAGAGCAACCGCCAGCGACCTCACCAATATCTATGTTAGATCAGAGTCCAGCGGAAGATTGATTCCTCTATCCAGCCTGGTCCGCGTCTCAAGTGGGGCAGATGCAGGAAAACTCAACCGCTACAATCGTCTAAGGGCTATTACAATATCAGCAAACCTTGCACCCGGTTATACGCTGAGTGAGGCACTGGATTTCCTTGAGGCTGTTGTCAATGAAGAGCTACCTGGCACTGCCCAGATTGGCTACAAGGGCGAATCTCTGGAACTGGAAGAATCGGAAGGAGGCATACTCTTTATATTCCTGTTAGCACTTCTCATTGTTTTTCTCGTACTCGCAGCACAGTTTGAAAGCTTCATCCATCCCATCGTGATCATGGTAACCGTTCCTCTGGCCACGTTCGGTGCCTTACTGGGTTTATACCTGACTGGTGATAGTCTGAATATATATAGCGAAATAGGCATTATCATATTAATAGGTATTTCGACAAAAAATGGCATTTTAATCGTCGAGTTCGCAAACCAGCTAAGAGATCAGGGACAAGCTTTTACGGAAGCTTTACTTAACGCGTGCGAGATCAGGCTGCGACCAGTTCTAATGACCGCGCTATCTACAATGATGGGTGCCATCCCACTAATCGTCGCCACTGGTGCCGGTTCAGAAAGTCGCACTACGCTGGGTATCGTTATTTTTTCCGGCGTATTTGTTGCCACACTGATGACTTTATTTGTTGTTCCAGTCTTCTATCATCTGCTTGCAAAAGGAACCGGCTCCCCTGGAAAAGTGGCAGCCGAACTAACGGATCTTGAAAATCGCAGAAC
>CAZAZB010000014.1:11357-22023 GCA_964489485.1 uncultured Pseudomonadales bacterium
CCGGCTCCCCTGGAAAAGTGGCAGCCGAACTAACGGATCTTGAAAATCGCAGAACAGAAGCTCTGGTGAACTAAAACGTCTGACAGCTACTCACCGCCTGTCAGGTCGGGCAGTTCCATTCTAGAGAGCCTCAGAAAGGATGGGCGATAAGTAGGCGATGCCTCTTCTCGTTGAATCGATCTTTCTTTGTAAACCTGGCTAGTCAGGAATTCAGACGTGGATTCTTCGAGATTCAGATTTATCCTGTACAGGGTAAATGTTTCTTTCACTCCATGCCCACCTTGTTTCTGCATGGTGACATTAAAATAGATATTGCCATGCTCGTCATAGGCAAAATTCTGATCTTCGGGTAGAAGGATTCCTTGCGGGTTTTCATCATAATTTTTCAGATTAACAAACGCGATTTCATCGACTTCTGCAACTTCCTCTTCATCATCTTGTTGCGCAGCAGCCGTTGAACGCGTACTCGATGCGACGCTGGTCTCACCGGCACTGGCTGTTGCATTGGTTGAACTCGTTAGGCTGTTGCTAAATTGGTCAATAGTAATACTGATGACGGAACTATCGACCGACAGTACTGCATCGAAAGTGGACACATCCAGCAGACTGCCTGCGGCAGCCGTCAGATTAGCCGTCGAATTTTGTGGAATCGTTGTTAATATTTGCGTACTACCAATGTCATCCGAAAAGAATTGACCTTGTTCCAGACCATAGAAAATTCCCTGGTCAGCTCGCTGTACAAAGTTCTGTTCAGCATCCGTGCTACCAACACTTGCAATAGGTGCCAGAAAGACAATTGCTCCTCCGGTGCTATTGATATCCTGGCTCAAATCACCCTGACCAACCGGAATGATATCATTGACTCTTCGGAATGTTGGTGACTCTTCACCCTGGGCAACTTCTGCTTGCGTGATCACCAGAACAATTTCCTGGGCAGCGTTAACCGTCGCTATTTCCACACCCGTTTCTGCAGACAAGGTCGCAGTACCGCCAGCCGTTAAGGTGGTGTTCTTCGCCTGCGCCACCTTGCCTTCGAAGCTAAACGCAGAGACATCGCCCCCGGCCTGGATATCTGCGTTTATTAGAAGATCTCCCGTCCCGGCTGCAATTTCGATCGCCCCTGCTGCGGACAAGGCGGTTGTTCCAGTGCTGTCCAGAACAACGTCAGTTGCCGCTAGTACCAGACCATCGCCACCTGCCAGGATGCCCGCTGAAGAATTGATCGATGCACTTTTGCTTACCAGAATGACCGTCCCATTGGTTGACGTCGTGTTGCTGCCGAGCAATATTGCTTGATTGGCGGAAACTGAAACGCTGTTCGCCCCTGAAATTCCGCCTGTCGCTGTTACACTGCCCTCGATGCCGAGCACCAATAGATCACCGCCACTGTTGGTTTCTCCATTTAGCACAACGGTCGTTTGTGCCAGGAGACGGACATCACCCGTTGCTCCGACCGTCTGAACATCGATATTGGATGTACCGCTCTTCAACAAGACTTGCCCTGCCGCAGAAATTTCCTGTTCAACAAGGATTGAACCATCAGTGATAATCGTGACATCACCTTCGAGGTCAACAATCGTTCCAGCAACGTTGACAGCACCCGTTGACGTTATGTCAACCGTATTTCCACCGACAAAGACGTCATTGAGCGCAATGTCTTTTCCACTAACGATTGTGAAGTTATCTACCGCTGGTGAGTTGGAAAAATTACCAAGAGCGATATTTCCCTGGCCGGCCGTTAGCTCTAATTTTGAATTAGAGGAACCATCAAGCGCCTGAATTGTGCCGAAGTTCGAACCGTCGGTTAGAATCGATATATCGGCTCCAGCGGTCTGACCCTGGTTTGTTGTATCCAGCACCACATCACCGACGAGTTGCAACACGCCTACACCCGCAGAGGCATTGTTATCGGCATCCACACCATTAAATGTTATAGAACCACCATCGACAGTGCCTTCGGTTCGTATTCCGACGGAGCCAGATTCTAAACCAACAACGATATTGGGGGAGTTGATAACGAACCTACCCGTAGGATTAGTTGGGTTTCCGCTGATCACCCTGGAAGTTATGTCGGCACGGATTGAAACCGCATCGGATGGTTCGCCTGAAGTCGTAATATTTAACCCACCAACCTGATTAATACTGCCTTGTTCAAAGATCACACTGCTTGCACTAAGTGTCGCATTCTGCCCGATCTGGAAAGTAGCATTTTGCTCGATGCTCACCTGACTACCATTCGCCGTAATATCCAAACTATCCAACACAACATTGGACAAGACTGTATCCGCAACAAGGTTCAAGTTAGCACGAGAACCTGTCAGGTCAAATTTCTCTACTTGATTGTTCGTGCCATCAAGACTAATCAACTTTTCATCGCCTGTGACGACCAGGGTTGCTGTTCCAGATACCTGAATGGAAGATTGTTGATCATCGGTGATGTTATCGATTGAGGACAAATCCAGATTTCCAGATAGTTGTAGCCCTGCAATCTGAGTACTACTGGATTCAGCAATACTTGCATTGACAGATTGGAGCGACATGGAACCGAAATTTATGGTATCGGCGTTACCATTGCCCAGCACTATATTCTGACTAGAGGTTAGTGTCGCAAGTCCTGTCACCGCAACTACGCTATTCTCCAGATTGCTAATATCGCCATTTGCGCTTAGCGACAAGGTGCCGGTATTGATATTTCCCAGAACAATTGCATCGTTTTCGGAGACTGAAACATCGAGCCCTACTATCGACAAATCGCCAAATATATTAACTGAAGACGCCAGATCGACAATTCCATTTTGCACATCGACTGTCAGTGATACATCACCGGGGGCGGCAATGGTCGCCGCATTTTGTGCCGTGATATTTCCGCTCGATGAAGTAACCTCGAGAGTTGTAGCAGACGATAAGCTGGAAATCACAACATCACCAGATTGCACGAGATCGATGGACTCACCGGAAAGCTCCACCACTCCAATCTGGACAGCATCATTGACATTATTTCCAAGAACAATGGTGCCCGACTGACCGGCATCAATCGTGGCAAGTCCTGCGACATCAATTCGACCTTCTGGGTTGTCACTAACATCACCGCCTGAAGTTAAACCAAACGAATCAACGTTCACACTAATAAGATCAGTTGCCAGACTATTAACAACATCAACATCCGTACCCTCTACCACTAACTGATCAAACCTATTTGCTGCATTCGCTATGGCGATAGAATCATTACCCCCATCAGCGACCAGCGCCGTTCTCTCCGCAATCGTCAATACACCGACGCCTCTAATGGCTCCACCGGCAGAGATATCCAAATTATCTGCATCTATATCACCAAGTAATATTTCATTACCTACAACTGGGTCGACGATTAATTGAACTTCGCTTGCATCTATCGATATTCTTCCGCCAACTTGAACGGTATTGTTAGCGATGCCAAGACTGACATCTATCCCTGCTGTTAAATCTAGCTCACCTGCAACGTTGATCAATGTCGTGGTCAAATCCTGAATATTTCTATCGGAAACCAATACAACATCGTTCGCAACTAACCTACTCAGTGTCAGATCGCTCGTTGCACGAACAGATACATCAGCCCCTGTGAGCGATATTTGTCCAAAGGAGTTATCGATGGAGTCCAGGGTAATGTCATCTGTTGTCACAAAAACAGTTGGGCCAGTTGTTGCTATGGTTCCTTCATCTGTTATTGAGCCATTAGAGGTCAGTGTTAAAGAGGCTGAATTTACAGCAATGAAGCGGGTGTTACCTGTATTCGTTAAGCTGACATTTCCCGCCTGGGATACTTCGATACTATCAAAGCTGTTGTTTCCATTATCTAATGAAATGTCATTGGTTCCCGCGTCCAAACTGGTGGCACCGGTAACGGAAACAACAGCATTTACGCTCTCCGAAATTGACCCCTGTGATTTTAATGTCAAATTTGTAGCACTAACACTCGCCAAAATAGCACTATCTGCCTCTGTAAGATTTACGTTCTGGCCAGACAAAGAAAGTGTGCCAAAAGAAACGGCGTCATTCGGGGAATCGCCTAGTGTAATATCACCTGCAGCCGTAAGCACACCATCACCAATTAGGATATCGGAGCCACTCACATCTGTAATGCTCCCGGTTGATACCAACGAAAGTGATGTATCAGCAGTGACATCATTGATCTGGCTATCACCAGATTCGGTAACGGAGACAACCGCACCGAATAGGGACAATGTCCCGAAGCTGTTATTCGCATTTTCGAGGGAAATATTGCTTGGCCCATCTGCTGTAAAAATTGCTTTTCCTGCCACATTAATCTGACCACTTGCTGAGATATTCCCATCAGATGTAATGACAAGTTCGTTGGCACTGATCGTTGTGATCTGTGACCCATCATCTTCATTGACCGTAACGGATGCACCACTTAACTGGATTGATCCAAATGTGTTCGTCGCACCATCTAAAGTGATGTCATTGGCGCCACTATCAAAACTAGCTAGACCATTGACTGTCAAACTCCCGCCAATTAACTGCGAAATATTTCCGCTTGATGAAACACTCAGAGTGTTCGCTGATACTCTATCGATTCTTAACGAGCCGCTTTCATTGAACTGGACATTGTCACCAACAAAATCGATTCCTCCCACTGAGTTGGAAGCACCCGTTAAACTAATATCAAAATTTCCAGCATCTATTTTGAACAAGCCATTGGCAACTATTTCCGAAAGGTTGGTTTGCGTTACATCGCCAGAAGTTCGTAATTCGAAGGTGTCAGTTGTAATCGTTCCGAGCTGGCTGCCGCCGGTCTCGGCAATTTCCACATCAGCACCCACAGCATTCAATGTCCCGAATTGATTATTGGCCGAATCAAGTAATATGTTACGGGTTCCTGCATTAAGTGACGCAGTGCCTGTCACAGTCAGCGTTCCAAAATCGGATATTTCTCCTTGTACGTTCGCAACAAAACTTGTGGCAGTCAGCTGGTTAATTTGCATTGCATCCCTTTCAGCCACACTGACGTTGGCACCTGTCAAGTCGACGCTGCCAAAAGAGTTATTTGAAGTAGACAAATCGATGTTTGCCGATCCATCACCCGCATCAATCTTAATATTGCCAGTCACCGTAATCAGGTCATTGAGCTCACTGGTGACATCTCCAACAGCGGCGATATCCAGGGATGTCAGCGATATTTCTGACAATAGTAGACCATCAGCGCTGTCGTCATCTATGAATGCGTTGGCACCACTCAGGTCTACTATATTTAGTTGGACCAGATCCAGAGCATTGTCGCCAATAGTAATGTCGCCAGCCGTGGTGAGTATAATTGTACCCGAGACCAAAATGTTAGAACCATCGACATCTTCTATTAGCCCGCCAGAGTTCAGCGTTAGATTCGCAACATTCACCTGATCGAGCAATGTATCGTCTGCCTCCGTCAGAATGACAGCTCCGGTCGTTGCAAGGTTTAACCTGCCAAAAACATTGCCTGCACTGTTTAAAATAACACCACCGGTCAGGCTGTTCGCTGTAAAGACAGCCGCACCACTGACATCGAGGTCACCGCCATCCGTAATCGTCCCAGCCGTCGCGACTACCGTTAGATCACCATTAACAGTACCTTCGATCTCTGTAGCCTGACTATTTGTTATGTCTACATTGTCATCCACATCCAGAACAATTCCGCCCGCAGCACCTATATCAGCGTTAACCGTACTTTGAACTTCCAAGGTCAGAATACCGCCAACGGTTCCTGTGAGGTTCAGTGCATCCGTACTGACAAGTGTCACATCGTCCCCAGCTGTGATCGCAATACCGCCCTGCGCACTGATGTTGCTAAAGAATATATCCGCAGCGGTAATGGATGTTGCACCACCAACGTTAATTGTGGAATTTGCCAATTGGGTAACAAGGTTTGTCGCTGTAATATCAAGCGACCCTGTGATGTCAATATTTCCAACCCTTGTTGAGCCTGAACTGAGTACGGCAAGATTGGTTAAACCACTGGCGACGCCAGTCAGATTCGCACCGAAAATGTCATCGAACAATACCTGGCCCGCATCTGCGGATATTGTAAGGCTCTCATCGCCACCTGCTAACACGCCGTTGGTAATCCCAGAAACAGTAAAGTCTCCACCGGTGGTTAGAATCTGGATGTCCTGATTCTCTGCGATCGTCAAATTGCCACCAATACTAACAGGCGCAAGTACCGTGTTGATATCAGATGAGAGTGTGACATTACCCGTAGCAGTGAACCCACCTCCCGCAGAAAGCGTCTGATTACTCACTGAAAATTCACCACTATTTGTGATGCTGACTGCACCACTAACTGACAAGCCTTGAAGTGCCTCAATGGCGCTTCCGCTGATAGTCAGATTGTCTACCGTAACAGTGTCCTGAAACGACACAGCACCCAGACCTGAATCAACGATAAGTGATTCAGTTAGTCCACCCACAATGCCCAAGACAGTACCGGTGAGTGTCAGATCGCCGCCTCCGGTTGCGAGTGTTGCTTGTCCCCCTTCAGAAATTGTTAAATTCTGAAAGACGAGATCGGAATTGACTGTCCTGATAACACCATTGACCGTCGTAGCAGCATTTACTGTGACACCACCCGTAAACTCTATCTGGTCACTCGGCGCATCACCAAAGGTCAGGTTTCCTGTGTTTGTAAAAATGACACTATTAGTGATGCTATTGTCATTTCCCAGGAATCTGACATCGTAGTTACCTGCCAAAGTTGTTAACCCAAGCAACTCTGCATTACCACCTGATCCGCCAAAAGTAATGGAATTACCTGCGGTGCCAGCATCCAACTCCAGGATACTAGCCGCACCACTGACCGCATTGAGTACTATATCCGCACCAGCAATATTGTTGTTTGTTGTATCTATCCTGGAAGTACCGGTGCCGAGATCAACATTCCCAAGATCAATGACTGCACCATCAGTTCGCAGCTCACCCAATAAATCAACCCCGCCGCCGCCGTTATTGGTAACGCCAGAAGTGAACGTGACGACGTCGGATTCCTGATTTCCTAATATCTGGCCGCCAGAATTGGCAAAAACCACAGCAGAACTGACTAGCGTATTACTTCCCGTGAACGAAACTACGTAGCCTGTTGTGCCTACTGTCGTCAGGCTAGATAATTCTGTATTCGACCTAAAGTCAATACTTTGCCCGGCAGTCGTGTTGTTAATCGTTAGCGATATAGGAGACAGTTGCCCCACCTGGTCTTGAAAAATGACACCACCGCTGTTATCTATAATGAGATCGACAACATTGACCGTTCCGGAAAATGTAACCACACCAGCATCCAGTGTCAGGCTCCTACCTGTGGCACCGGTGGCGCTCCCTACCAGTAATTGTGCTCCGCCTGTTGAAATCTGGGCATTCTCGACAACATTAACAGTACCAAGATTAAGTAGTGCGTTCGATCTGAGGTTACTTTGTATGTCAATTGTCCCGACGGCTACACCCGCCTGAGCACCACCAGAGAATAGAACTTCATTGGTCGATGCTCCGCCAATGACAAGCCCACCACTATTGTTAAACAATATGCTGTTAGTAATAGATGTGTTGGTACCGAGTAGCTCAATTCCATAATTATTTGCAGTCGTCACCATGGAGGTCGCAACCAGGTCCCCTGCGAATACGATCGAGGCTCCGTTTTCTGTATCGTTAAGATTGATAGTCTGGGCAGTCACAGACCCAAGAAATTCAGTTCCAGCGCTATTCTCGATGGTGAGCGTGCCAGTGCCGGTTATTCCACCAACACCCGCCGAAATAGCGCCCACGGTTCCAGCATTCATCGTAATTGATTGGCCGTTACCAACGATTGCGTTGATATTCAAATCTGCGCCCCCGGCGCTCGCTCCTTGATTGGTACTATCCAGAAAAGTCGTTGAGCCCAGGGATATGTTCCCCAAGTCAAACTGGGCTGCTGAAGAACGGAGAGCACCATTGACGGTTGTCGTTCCCAGGACATTTGTCGTATCGATCCCGCCAGCAAAGAACGCAACATCATCTGCTGCATTTCCAATATTCAAATTTCCAATCGCTGAAAAAATTGTATCGTTGGTAATCGTGAGATCTTCACTGAAGATCAGGCTATAGCCATTTGCTGTCGTTGTTATTGACGTTGCAGCAACATCTCCAACGAAAGATATCGCCGCGCCATCGTTTGTATCAGTAAAAAGCAGGCTAGTGACGTCGACACTACTCTGGAACGTTGAACCAGCACTATTTAGAATTTGAAGCGAATCAACGCTGGCGATACTGCCTGAAACAGTGATTACTGCGCCAGAGCCGCTGTTTAATGAAAGTGAGTTCGATACGCCCGATACTGTGCCAATATTAATGGTCGAACCTAAAGGTATAGCACCACCATTTGTACTATCTATCGTTGTGTCTGATTGTAAAGTGATGTCACCAAGATCAATTTGTGATCCTTCTGTGATAATTACCCCATTGAGCAATACATTACTCGGTCCACTCGCCGTATCCATTCCACCGACAAACAGAGTAGTGTCGGTAACCGCATCACCGAGCATCACGGTCCCGGTATTAAGGAACGTGGTGTCATCCGCTATGGAAGTATTGGACCCTGAAAATAGAATACTGTAGCCGTTGGAGCTTGTATCCAGACCCCCGCCACCGATTGTTGTATCACTCTGGAAGGACACCGCAACTGTCGTATCTACCACAGAAATGGTACCCGCATTAACAACTCCGAAGAAAGTTGTGTCGCCACTGTCGGTAATGATGATGTCTCCACCACCCGTGAAAGACGCAACTGTTACAGCTGCAGCTACATCAGCACCTGCATCGATCGTCAGACCATTCCCACCACTGGAGATATCACCCAGGTTGATAGTTGAAGTAGCCGAACTCCCACTGTCTAGTGAACTCGTTGCCACAAGTGTAATTCCACCCATATCAATCTGGGCATTGTCTGTGTTTACTGCCCCGCCAAGGTTGGTGCTAGCGCCAGCACTAGTGTCCAGCCCATTAATGAAGGTGATAGAATCACTTCCGTCACCTAAAGTAATAGCACCCGTATTCAAAAATGTTGTGTCACCGGCAATCGAACTGTTCGCTCCGGTGAATGAAATGTCGTAGGCGGTTGGGGTCGTGATCAACCCTGTGACTATCGCTACATCACCCTGAAATAAAAATGAGCCATTGGTGGCCGTCAGGGTGACCGTATTCGCGGTTAGGTCATTTCCAAATATTGTGCCGTTGCTGCTATTAATTGTAATGTCAGCCAAAACGGCTGTTGATGCAAAAATAATACTGCCTGTCCCCGCTGACAGAGAAATATCCTGGCCACCAAGAACATTACCACCGAATGTTATATCCCCCGCCCCAACACCACTATTGAACAGAACACTTCCTGACAGCGTCGTAGAACTATTCAGCGAAATATTATCGTTAGTTGTTGTGATATCACCAGCGGTGGAAATTCCGGCAGCGGCGGTCAAGGTTACAGCTCCGCCACTCGCGATATCACCGAGTGGGTCCATCGTCAGCGTTCCTGTGGTCGCGTTGAGCCTGACCTGTCCAGCAATACTTAGCAGATTGTTGACGCTAATTGACGTGGCATCCAACTCATAGTTACCGGTTGTCGAAATGACTTCCAGGCCCACGGCATTAATATCAATCAGAGAAACATCCGCACCTGAGACGACGGTTATCGTATCAAAATCATTGTTTGTATTGGTAAGTGTGATGTCATTGGCGCCAGCGGAAAGTGTGGTGCTACCAGCGATAGACAATGCACCACTCTGGGTAATGCCTGCACCTGTGGCAACCAACGCACCACCGATGTTAAGTGCTGGGAGTACCAGTGACGTATCATCCACGATGGTGACATCGTTTAAGTTACCCACTGAGGCAATGAAATTGACAGTACTGCCAAATGTATTGGCGGGTGTATCAAGAATGATGTTCGTCGCATTCGCCGAGGTGAAGGTGGCTGCCGCTGTTACATTCAGTTCGGCACTGTCGGTGATACCGCCTGTTATCGCTGTCGCATCCAATGTGCCGGTGACGGTGCCTTCAATATTCAGCGCTGTATCGTTGGCAATGGCTGTATCACCGGCGGAGGTGAAAATCACATTGGCATCTGATTGAAGCGTGCCTAGTGAAATACCGGCCTGTGCTACATCGTCCAGTGTGACATTGCCAGTCACGCTCAAGGTGTTGCTGTCTGTAATGCCACCCGTGGTGGCGATCGCATCCAATGTGCCGGTGACAGCTCCTTCAAGGTTTAGAACTGTGTCATTCGTAATTAGTGCATTACCGGCAGAGATGAAGACGACATTTGCATCTGACTGAAGTGTATTAAGAGAGATACCTGCCAGCGCAATATCATTTAGCGTGACATTGCCCGTCACTCCCAGTGTATTACTGTCTGTTATACCACCGGTTGTTGCAGTCGCAGATAGCGTTCCTGTGACGGCGCCTTCAAGGTTAAGGGCAGTATCATTGACGATGACAGTACTACCTGCTGATGTGAACATAATGTTGCTATCAGCCTGTAATGTGCCAAGCGAGATACCTGCCAGTGCGATATCGTCGAGAGTGACATTACCCGTCACACTTAAGGTGTTGCTGTCTGTAATGCCACCCAATGTCGCTGTGGCAGCAAGTGTCCCAGTCACTGCACCTTCAAGATTCA
>CAZAZB010000015.1:0-21595 GCA_964489485.1 uncultured Pseudomonadales bacterium
GTTCTACTTTGAAACCAATGACGCTCTGATCACAGTTGCAACACCGCACAACCTAATATCCAGATACACCGCCATCCTGATAATGACGGGTCTGTTGAGTTTGTTGGGTTTCAATCAAGCGTTCGCGGAAAGTGCTACATCTGAGAAATCATCGGTAACTGAAATCTCGATGTCCGGTGATGATGAGGGTGAGGAAAAAGATGAGGAAGAGGAGGAAGAAAAAGAAAAAACCATCGAAGAAACTGTTGAAGGTTTTGAGAAGATGGAAGGCCTGTTCACGCTCTATCGAGACCCTAAAACAGGTGGACTGATGATGGAGATACACCCGGAGCAACTAGATCATGAGTATATCTACTTCAGTTTCGTCGTGAATGGTGTCGTTGCGGCACATCAGAGCCGTGGTAGCTACAATGAGCAGGCGATTTTTCGACTAAAAAGGTACTACGACCGGATTGAATTTGTAGAGCAGAATACTCGATTTTATTTCGACCCGGCGAACCCTTTGGCGAGGGCGGCAGATGCAAATATCAGTGAAGCATTGCTGGCAAGTACCAGGATTGTTGCCATGTCCGAAAATGAGGATCGTTTGTTGATTAGTCTTGATGAGGTGTTCCTCAATGAATCTCTGAGCAAGTTAAAGCCAACGCCGGACCCGGAGAAAAAGCCACACGAACAATTTTCCCTTGGCAGCTTGTCAGAAGATAAAACCCATTATGCGGATATTCGGGTCTACCCAAAGAATATCAATGTCTCAGTAGATTATGTTTATTCGAACGACACGCCCTATGTCAGAGGTGGTAATGAGGTAACGGATCCGCGGGCAGTCACCCTGACAATGCAGCATACCTTTCTGGAAGTGCCAAACAATAATTATGAGTCGCGCTTGGATGATGCAAGGATTGGGTATTTCCTTGATCAGGTTACTGATCTTACCAGTCATGATGTTACCCCTTATCGAGACTTGATTAATCGTTGGGATCTGCAAAAGAAGAACCCGGATCAGGAGATTTCTGAGCCGGTAAATCCTATCGTCTGGTGGATGGAAAATACCACTCCTTATGAATACCGGGATGCTATTCGGGAAGGCGTGCTTGCCTGGAATCAGGCGTTTAAAAAAGCCGGATTCCGAGATGCGATTGTGGTCAAAATGCAACCGGATGATGCCAAATGGGATGCTGGCGACATTCGTTATAATGTTCTGCGGTGGACTTCTTCGCCGAATCCGCCATTTGGAGGCTACGGCCCGTCTTTTTCCAATCCGCGAACTGGTCAAATACTGAGTGCAGATATAATGCTGGAAGATGTTTATGCCAGTAATCGAATGAGAAGCGCCGATATTTTTGAGACTGCTGATTTACCAGCCAATAATGGTTGGCAGCATCTTGGCGAAGATTTATCTGCTCGCTCGGCTGGTCGTGGACTATGTCGCATAAGCGAGAGTATTCAGCATGATCTGATGTTTGCACGCAGTGCCATGGCGGCCATGGGCAATATTGCGGAAATGGGCGCTGTGGTTCAGGAGTCCCTCAGAGAATTAGCACTGCATGAAGTCGGTCATACCCTGGGACTGAATCATAATATGCGTTCCAGTCAGCTTCGCTCCAATGTTGAAATACATGATGCATCAGTGACCAATGGCGTCCTGATTGGATCGGTCATGGACTATGGCGCAATCAACTTTGCCCCTCCCGGGCAAGAGCAGGGTAACTACTTCACGACCAGACCGGGTCCCTATGACATCTGGGCCATTCAGTTCGGATATGATCCAGATATGATTGGTGAAGTTCGTCAGACGCATCTGGCACGTTCCGGGGAACCGCAATTGGCCTTTGGTAACGATGCTGATGATATGCGTTCAGCAGGCAAGGCCATTGACCCCAGGGTGAATGTCAACGACATGTCTTCTGATGCTATTTTGTATGCTGAAAATCGATTCGCACTGGTGGATGAGGTTCTGTCAAAGATTCTGAAGAAACTTTCGAGGCCAGGTGAGAGCTGGGCCAACATGCGAAATGCCTATGCTGTGCTGACCAGCGAACAGCTTCGTCAGGCGAGAATTGTTTCACGATATATTGGCGGTGTGTATGTGGACAGATCTATTCTGGAGGAGGGAAAGGATAGCTCCCGTCCCTATCAACCAGTACCAGAGAATCGACAACGGCAGGCGATGAAGGTCTTGAGTCAACATGTTTTTTCTGAAGATGCGTTTCGCGTCTCTGCAGATCTTATTAGCCACCTGGCTATGCAGCGGCGGGGTTTTGAGCACATGCGTGTCACCGAGGATCCGAAAATTCATGCCCGTGTGTTGAAAATACAAAAAGATGTGCTGGATCAGTTGATGCACCCGGTGGTGTTGAGGCGAGTTACCGATACGACGCTCTACGGCAATTCCTACAATGTCGCGGAGGTTCTGTCTGATCTTACCGGTGCGATATTCGAAGCGGATCTGAAAGGTGACATCAATTCCTTCCGGCAGAACCTGCAGGTTGAGTACACACAAAGACTGCTGAAGATTATTGCCAAGGACAGTGATTATGACTTCCTTGCACGGTCTGTAGCCTTGTCGGAGATCGAAGATATTGAGTTCTGGATGAAGAAGTATCGCAGAGGCAAAGGCAATGACCTGTCGCAGTCTACACGTCGTTATGTCTTGTTTTTGATTGAGCAAGGGCTGGACCGGAATGGTTAATTTCACTGTTCTATCGAGGTAATGACTTACATTTAATTGAGTTTGTGGCGGATGTAAACGAGGATCAGTTTGCAGATGATGGTAATGGATGGCGGTAGCTCCAGTGTTTATAAGGGGTTCTGCAAGACCTGACCCTCGTCTATTGCCAGGCTGTGAATTTATTTCAAAAAGGTTTTGGAAGATGAAAACATTTGTGGAATAATACTGTACAAATACACAGTAAGACGCAAAACTAAACAGATTCAAAAAAGGAAGATCACATGGCAGAATCAGATAAGAATAAAGACAGCGGTAAAGATAGTAGTAGAAATAAAGCGCTGACCGCCGCCCTTTCCCAGATAGAACGCCAGTTTGGAAAGGGTGCCATGATGCGCTTTGGTGATTCGCCCCAGGAAAAGATACCGTCGATTTCGACGGGTTCTCTTGGTCTCGACATTGCGCTGGGTATAGGCGGGCTCCCCAAGGGTCGAATCGTTGAGATTTATGGGCCTGAATCTTCCGGTAAAACAACACTGACCCTGCAGGTAATTGCAGAGTGTCAGAAAGCAGGTGGTACCTGTGCATTCATCGATGCAGAGCACGCGCTTGACCCTCTTTATGCAAAAAATTTAGGGGTCAATATAGACGATATGCTTGTTTCACAACCGGATACGGGTGAACAGGCACTGGAAATATGCGACATGATCGTTCGCTCTGGCGCTGTTGATGTAGTGGTTATCGACTCGGTTGCGGCATTAACACCCAAAGCGGAGATTGAGGGTGAAATGGGTGATCACCACGTTGGATTACAAGCGAGGCTTATGAGCCAGGCATTACGTAAAATGGCCGGTAATATCAAAAACTCCAATACGCTGGTTGTGTTCATTAACCAGATCAGGATGAAAATCGGCGTCATGTTCGGCAGCCCTGAAACTACAACAGGTGGTAATGCGCTCAAGTTCTATTCCTCTGTGCGTCTCGATATACGTCGAATCGGCGCAATCAAAGATGGTGATGAGATCATCGGCAATGAAACCCGGGTCAAGGTCATCAAGAACAAGGTGGCGCCTCCATTTAAGCAAACTGAATTCCAGATTCTCTATGGCAAGGGTATCTATCATCTGGGTGAGATTATTGATCTTGGTGTACAGATGGGCCTGGTCGACAAGGCAGGCGCCTGGTACAGCTACAAGACTGATCGAATTGGCCAGGGTAAGAAAAATGCAGCAGAGTTTCTCGGCCAGCATCCCTTAATGGCCGAAGAAATCGAGAAGCAGATTCGGGCGAAAATGCTCGGTGAAGAAGACGATTCAGAAGACGATTCTAAAGAAGAAGCCGACGACAACGTCACACCTATTACCAGCGCCTAGTTGTTGTTGGCGCCCGGTAGAAAGGTGGAACAAGTCAAGTTATGAGCAGTGAGGCGAGCCCGGCAGTAGCCGTGAAACCAGGCGACATTCGCTTCGCTGCCATGAACTTGCTGTCTCGCAGGGAACATGCCCAGCGTGAACTTTCTCAAAAGTTAGCGAAACGATTTCCTGATTCAGCGGAGGTCATCCAATCTGAACTCGATAAGCTCAAGCAGGAAGGTTTGCAAAGTGACGCGCGATTGGCAGAAGTTTTTGTCCGGTCCCGGACAAATCGAGGTCAGGGGCCGCTGAAAATCCAGATGGAACTTCGGGGTAAGGGCATCGATGAAGACACTTTTCGTCGTGCTGTCAGTGCCAATGAGATTGATTGGTTTGGTTTGGTCCGGCAAGTTGCCACAAAGAAATTTGGCGAATCACCGCCAACGGACGCGCGCGAAAAAGCGAAGCGTAGCCGCTTTCTGCAGCAGCGTGGCTTCAATTTCGATCATATCAGAACATTATTCTGAGTTTAGGATGCCGCTAATTTAACCAGGATTGGTACTCGCAAGCTGGATCTTCCTGACCAGCACTCTCTTCGCACGCCAGTAATGGTAGTCCTTTATTGGTAGTGCTGTAATGGTAGTCCTTTACTGGTAGTCCTTTAGTATTCACACATTTTTCTGTATCTTAACCGGTCTTCAATTTCCCATCGTCTTAGCGGTGAGTAGACATCATGAATAGCAAAGAATTGCGAAGCGCATTTCTGGATTATTTTGCCAGTAAGGGCCATCAGATAGTGGACTCGTCTTCACTGGTGCCCGGCAATGACCCAACACTTTTATTTACAAATGCAGGCATGGTGCAGTTCAAGGATGCACTGGCACTTCGTGAGAACAGAGGATACACACGTGCAGTGAGTTGTCAGCGCTGTGTGCGTGCGGGGGGTAAACACAATGACCTGGACAATGTTGGCTACACCGCCAGACATCACACATTTTTTGAAATGCTAGGCAACTTTAGTTTCGGAGACTATTTCAAGAAGGAGGCGATTGCATACGCCTGGGAATTTTTAACAGAAGTTGTCAAATTACCACCTGAACGACTCTGGGTGACGGTCCACCTATCGGATGATGAGGCAGAAGAGATCTGGATTAAGGATATCGGTTTCGACCCTGATCGAATTACCCGTCTGGGTGATGAAGATAACTTCTGGAGCATGGGAGACACAGGACCTTGTGGTCCTTGTTCAGAAATTTTTTATGATCATGGACCTGATATCCCAGGTGGACCGCCGGGGACGCCAGACGGTGAACTCGACCGGTACGTTGAGATCTGGAACCTGGTCTTTCCACAATTCGATAAAAGTGCAGATGGGACCATGACGCCTCTGGAAAAACCGGGTGTCGATACGGGAATGGGTCTGGAGCGCCTTGCAGCGATACTCCAGAAAGTGCACAGTAACTACGAGATTGATCTCTTTCAGGCATTGATAGGCCGCGCCGCAGAACTGCTTGACCGACATGACCTGGACAATCCGTCTTTAAAAGTCATCGCCGATCATATTCGGTCCACTGCATTTTTGATTGCGGATGGGGTTCTACCCTCAAATGAAGGGCGTGGATATGTCATGCGACGTATTATTCGCCGCGCGATTCGTCATGGTCATAAGCTGCAATCATCCGGACCCTTCTTTCATAAATTGGTGGGTACACTGGTTGAGCAAATGGGTGATGCCTATCCATTGCTCAAGAGTACGCAGGCCCAGATAGAACGAATTCTGCTAAAGGAAGAAGAACAGTTTGAACTGACACTGGATCAGGGGATGAAAATCCTCAGTGAGGCCATTGCCGATCTGAGCGGGTCAGAAATACCCGGAGAGATTGTCTTTAAGCTTTATGACACCTATGGGTTTCCGGTAGACCTCACCGCAGACATAGCCCGGGAGAGAAAGCTGGGCATTGATATGGCTGGTTTTGAAAGAGAAATGGAAGCCCAGCGTAAACGTGCAAGGGCGGCAAGTAAGTTTGACAGCGCTGATCTGAGTGAATTTGAGCTTTCTTATCACACTCATTTTACAGGCTATGAATCTCTGGAAGGTGAAGGAAAGATCCTGACAATCTTTAAAGGCAAAGAACAGGTTAATTCGGCTGGATCCGGGAATGAGGTCATGATCGTTCTTGATCAGACTTCCTTCTATGCGGAATCGGGTGGTCAGGCAGGAGATACCGGCAAATTGCTGGCCAATGGTATTGTCATTGAAGTGCTTGATACAGTGAAAGAGGGCGATACTTTTTTACACAGAGGCATGATTGTAGAAGGGACCATCAATACGGGTGATACTCTTACTACCATCGTTGATGCTAGCCGTTCTGCAACCTTGCTTAATCACTCAGCAACCCATCTTTTGCATGCGGCACTACGAGAGGTTCTTGGTGAGCATGTAAATCAACGGGGTTCTCTGGTGGATCCCGACAGATTGCGCTTTGATTTCTCTCACTTTGAGGGGGTTACTCGGGATGAGTTACGGCAGATCGAACATCTGGTTAACGAGCAGATTCGGTGCAATAGCCCCATTGAGACCGAAATAATGGGTGTTGAAGCAGCGCGGGAAAAGGGTGCGATGGCACTCTTTGGTGAAAAATACTCTGAAGAAGTTCGTGTTCTGACGATGGGAGACGGCTATTCCATTGAGCTATGCGGTGGTACACATGCAAGCAGGACGGGCGATATTGGTCTGCTGAAAATATTGTCAGAGCAGGGTATTGCATCGGGCATCCGTCGCATCGAAGCGGTAACGGGTGCTAATGCGCTGAATTACATTGAGTCCCTGGAAACGTCATTGGCTGAGTCGGCAGAGGTGCTTAAAGCTGACAAGGGCAACTTTTTGGACAAGATCCGGTCAATAGTAGAACAGAACAAGAAGCTAGAGAAAGAAGTCGGTCTCCTTAATGCAAAGCTTGCCAGTGGTGCTGGTAGCGATATTGCTGATAGTGCCATTGAGATTGGTGATGCGAAACTGATTGTGAGCCTGATTGATGGTGCCAGCGCGAAAACTTTACCTGACGCGTTGGACAGGCTAAAAAACAAGGTTGGCTCCGGTGTGGTGGTACTCGCGACTGTTAATGAAGGCAAGGTAGCACTCGTGGCCGGGGTCACCAAAGATCTGACCGATAGGATTAAAGCAGGCGATTTGGTGAATCATGTTGCCGGGCAGGTTGGTGGCAAGGGCGGTGGACGCCCTGATATGGCAAGGGCGGGTGGAACAGACGCCGTAGCATTACCAGATGCACTCGATAGTGTTACGGATTATGTGAAGGATCGGTTGCAGTCGTGAGCATAGACAGGAACAGCAAGGTCTGGTGCGAGTATGAACGGTTCTTCTTCGAAAACCTGTCAATTATAGGGTAACGCCATGTCATTGCTGGTCCAAAAGTTTGGTGGAACATCAGTTGCTTCTATCACACATATAGAAAATGTTGCTGCTCGCATCATGAATACCCGGGAATCAGGCCATAAAGTCGTCGTTGTCGTTTCAGCGATGGGGCACGAAACAGACCGTCTTGATGCCCTCGCCAGAGAAGTGGACTTCTATGAACCGGCGGCAAGACGGGAGATTGATGTTTTATTGTCCACCGGTGAACAGGTGACGATGTCTCTGTTGTCCATTGTTCTGATGAAAATGGGCTGTAAGGCCAGGTCCTATACCGGAGGACAGATCCGAATTTTGACGGATTCTGCGTACACAAGAGCGAGGATTCTGGATGTTAATACGCAGAGTCTGATGAAAGATCTGGATGCTGGTATTGTGCCAGTGATTGCTGGTTTTCAGGGCGTGGATGGCAATGGTGATATTACAACCTTCGGTCGTGGCGGTTCGGATACGACCGCAGTAGCGCTGGCCGCTGTACTGGAAGCAGATGAATGCCAGATCTACACCGATGTAGAAGGTGTTTTTACGACCGACCCTAGAGTTGTAGAAGATGCCAGATGCCTGGATGCGTTGACGTTCGAGGAAATGTTAGAACTCGCAAGCCTTGGTTCGAAAGTGTTGCATTCCAGAGCTGTTGAGTTTGCCAGTAAGTATCAGGTACCCCTGAGGGTGCTCTCAAGTTTTGGCGATTTGCCAGGAACACTCATCTCCAATGAGGAAAAAGTTGAAATGGAACAGCCAATCATTTCCGGAATTGCATTTACGCGCGATGAAGCCAAGTTAACGGTTCGTGGCGTCAAAGATATTCCCGGAATAGCCTCTAGAATACTTGGTCCAGTGAGCGACGCGAATATTGAAGTAGACATGATAGTCCAGAACGTTGCAGCAGATATGAGTACGGATTTTACATTTACGGTCCGTCGAGACGATTATGACGACGCGATGAAGATTGTGAACAAAATTGCAAAAGATATTGATGCAAGAGAGGCGTCAGGGGACAATAAAATTGCTAAGCTATCGATGGTTGGGGTCGGAATGCGGTCTCATGCCGGTGTGGCTACAAGGATGTTCCGTGTGTTGGCGGATGAATCTATTAATATTCAGATGATTTCTACTTCAGAAATTAAAATATCTGTCGTTATAGATGAAAAGTATCTTGAATTGGCCGCTAGAGCACTTCATGCTGCTTTCGGCTTGGATGCCGAAAATGGAGATATGTCCTAACAACTTTTTCGTGGTGATGGTTGGGGATATATGGGCAGACAAAATATATTGAGGAGAGAGCAATGCTCATACTAACTCGGCGAGTCGGCGAAACACTGATGATCGGTGATGATGTAACAGTGACTGTTTTAGGGGTAAAAGGAAATCAAGTTCGTATAGGCGTCAATGCCCCCAAAGAGGTAGCGGTACATCGTGAGGAGATCTATCAGAGAATACAGTCAGAAGGCTCTGAGCCAAAGGATGGCACAAACGACTAGTTATTAAATCTAGTCTGTTCTTAAATTATATTCCGCCGGTGAACCGGCTATCGGGTCATATTTCGAAAATGATCTGATCACGTTACAATCCCGCCCACAACAAAACCTATCGACAAGAATAGTATCGGGCCAACATCCTGTTTCATGATTGAGTTATCCTATTGTTGCCAATCAACGGCGGCATCCCTATGTCCGCCTTTTGGCGGACCATTTGAACACTTACGGTCTGAGTTCTCACGCTTTGAGTTCATGATTCCATGAGTTCTATTGCCGTCATCGGTGCGGGTGTGTCGGGACTAACCGCAGCCTACGTTCTTGGGCGTAAACATGAAGTAACACTGTTCGAGGCGAATAACTATCTCGGAGGGCATACCGATACGCAAAGTGTGGTCGTTGCAGGAGAAAAAATTCATGTAGACACTGGCTTCATTGTCTACAATGATCGTACTTACCCTCACTTCATCCAACTGTTAGATCAATTAGGTTGTCCGGGAATCCCTACAGAAATGAGCTTCAGCATGAATCGCACTGGGCTTGAGTATAATGGGCATACTCTGAACTCGTTATTTGCACAGCGATCTAATGTGTTCAGGCCATCCTTCTGGCGAATGGTGTTAGATATTCTAAGGTTCAACAAGGAAGCAGTGTCGTTAGCCCCGAATGAACCAAGAACTATTGGTGAGTATCTAGAACAGGAAGGATACTCAACATACTTTCGTCATGACTATATCTTACCCATGGCTGCGGCGATCTGGTCGACCGGTCATGAACGTGTGTCTGAATTCCCGATTCGGGCGCTGGCACAATTTTTCGAGAATCATGGTTTACTCAGTATCAAAAACCGTCCCCAGTGGCGAATTGTTGAAGGCGGGTCGCAGGCGTATGTAGAGGCCATGAAACCGTACATTGCCGATGCCAGAGTTGAACAAGCTGTTGCCAGTGTCAGTCGGACAAGATCTGGGGTGAATCTTGTGCTGGAAAGCGGTGAAGAACATGCTTTTGATGAAGTCGTCATTGCGACACATAGTGATCAGGCTTTAGAAATGTTGACTGACCCCAGTACCGAGGAACGCGAAATTCTTGGTAGTATTCATTTCTCCTCCAATGAAGCCTGCTTGCATACCGATACAAGTCTGTTACCTTCCAGAAAACTGGCCTGGGCGAGTTGGAATTATCATCTGACAAATGAGAACATTGACAAAGCAACCCTGACCTACAATATGAACATCCTACAACATATAAAATCAGAAGAAACGGTCCTGGTCACATTGAACGACGATGGCAGAATTGACCCAAAAAAAGTGTTAAAGAAAATTGACTACGCCCACCCTCAATACAACCACGCGATGTTGGAGGCACAACAACGCAAGCATGAAATATCCGGCAAGAACCGGACATATTACTGTGGCGCATATTGGCAGTTTGGTTTTCATGAAGATGGCGTCAATAGTGCACTCGATGTGTGTCAACATTTCGGATTGAGTCTCTAATGAACAAGAATGTATCAAATCTGAAGAGTCGTCTCTATGAAGGGAAGTTGTTTCATAGCAGAAGTGAGCATGTTGATCACCGCTTCACCTATCCACATGCAAGTATCTATTTGTCGTTGGATGAAATAGAGACGGTCTGCGCCTCTAGCCGATGGGTAAGCCAGGAAAAATTCAATCTACTCAGCTTTCATCGTGAAGATTTCTTGCCTTCGGATCTCTCTCTTCAGGAAGAAGTGTCATTTCAGATTAAGGATAAGCTCGGCGTAGACTTTGATGGTGAAATATTCCTGCTGGCTAATTGGCGTTCATTTGGGTTTTGCATGAACCCCTTGAGTCTGTTCTATTGTCTGGAGCAGGGTAAACCCAAGTATGTGGTCGCGGAAGTTCGCAACACGCCCTGGAATCAGCGGCATGTCTATGTCGTCAATCTTTCAAGAGATGCACTTTTGTCAGATAAGGCATTTCATGTATCACCATTTATGCCGATGGATACCTCCTACAACTGGACGCTCCCTCTACCGGGTGATGAATGTCGAGTTGGTATTAGTGTTGAGCGACAAAAGGAAAAAATATTTTCGGCGACGATGAAGTTGCAATCTCAGGCGTTAACCGGTGAAAGCATCAATGCGATGCTGGTCAGGTATCCTGCCATCGCGGTCAGTGTGGTGTTCGGTATATATGTTCAGGCATTTAAACTCTGGTTGAAGAAGGTGCCGCTATTCAGGCACCCGGATAGCAGAGCAGTGACTAACGATGCAACAAAAAGATAAGACCCGGGGGGGTTAAATTGAAAGAGCTGGTCTTACGTGATCCCATAGAATCAAAAAATGGTGCGAATGTTCTAACACCCGTTGCCCGGCGATTGGTGCTTGGTCGTCTAAAACTGCTCACCAGAGGTAGACTCGACATACATGAGAATGGCCGAGTCACGTCTTTCGGTAACGACAATGACGCTTGTTCCGATGCAAATTCATACACAAGTACTGTCGCTATTATGGTTATTGTCGATTCACGAGCATTTGAAAAAATAGCTTTTGGTGGTGCCATTGGCGCTGCCGAAGCCTATATGGCCGGTGATTGGTATAGCGAAGACCTTACCGCCATGCTGCGTTTGCTCTTGCAAAACAGGCAGGTGTTGGAAGGTCTTGAGAAAAATTCACGCTTGCTAAAACGCCCGCTATACAAATTGTTTCATTGGTTGCGACGAGATACGCTCGTTGGTAGCAAGAAAAATATTTCTGCACACTATGATCTCGGCAATGAATTATTTAAACTTTTTCTGGATCCGACGCTCACCTATTCATCAGGTTATTTCGAAACACCTGATGATTCGATGGAGCAGGCGTCCATCCAAAAGATCGACCTGATATGTCAGAAGTTGAAGCTGAGTGCCAATGATCGCATATTGGAGATCGGAAGCGGTTGGGGATCCCTTGCAATACACGCCGCGACCCATTATGGCTGCCATGTGACGACCACAACGATTTCACAAGAACAATATGCGCATGTGGTTCAGGCGGTAGAGGCGGCAATGCTAACGGACAAGATAAGGGTTCTTAAAAAGGACTATCGACACCTTGAGGGTGAATACGACAAGATTGTCTCTGTTGAAATGATCGAAGCAGTCGGCCTGAAATATATCCCAGCTTTCTTTCAGACCTGCTCTTCGTTGCTGGCGGAAGGTGGCTCCATGCTCATTCAAACAATCACGATCGCTGATCAACGGTACGACCAGGCAAAGAATTCGGTCGACTTTATCCAGCGATATATCTTCCCCGGCGGTGCTCTACCATCCGTCACATCCCTGGCAGAATCGTCTGCCAACCATTCGGATTTACGTGTTTATGCACTGGAAGATATTACCGCGCACTATGGCGAAACTATCGTGCGATGGCGTAACCAGTTCGAAGACAACCTCGACGCGATCAAACAACTCGGATGTGAAGATATTTTTCTACGAATGTGGCGCTATTACCTGTGTTACTGCGAAGCAGGATTCAAAGAAAGGGCGATAGGTTGTGTTCACATACAATTTCACAAGCCTGCATTCGAAAATGAGATTTCCCCGTCGTGAGCATCTCGGTTGACCTTGTTGAAAATGGGTACATCCCGGACTTCCTGACCCGGGTGGGTATTCGCCGCCTGCTCGGCGACCGACTTAACAAAGAGAAGGCTCGGGGGGCGGCTGGGCCCGGTAAATCAAAGCTTGTTGAGCAGATGAGTCAAAGCCCGCTGGCACTCAATACTGATGATGCAAATGATCAGCATTATGAAGTGCCGGCATCTTTTTTTAAGTTAATGCTCGGGCCAAGGCTAAAATATAGCTGTGCTCTTTTCGATGAAAAGTGTAATGGTCTCACTCAGGCGGAAGAAGAAATGCTTGCGCTGAGCTGCAATCGTGCGACCATAGTCGACGGTCAGACAATTCTTGAGCTTGGCTGTGGCTGGGGCTCCCTTAGCCTTTATATGGCTGAAAAATTCCCCTCTAGCCGGATTGTCGCTGTCAGTAACTCAGCTTCACAAAAAGACTTTATTATGGCGCGTGCCAGGGAAATGTCTCTGGATAACTTGCAAGTAATCACCTGTGATATGAATGACTTTTCGACAACGGATACATTTGATCGCGTGATTTCAATAGAAATGTTTGAACACATGCGGAACTATAAACTGTTGTTTAAACGAATTTCCAGCTGGTTAGAACCCGATGGAAAACTGTTCTTCCATGTTTTCTGCCATCACAATATGCCCTACTTTTTCGAAGTAGAATCCGAGTCAGATTGGATGTCAGAGAATTTTTTCACTGGCGGCATCATGCCCTCTTTTGATATGCCAGATCTCTTCTCTGACGATCTTGTGGTTGAAGATCGTTGGAAGGTTAATGGTCTGCATTATGCCAAAACCTGCCGGGCGTGGTTACAGAACCTCGACTCGGCAAAGAAGCAGGCGATGGATGCACTGGCACTATCCGGTAATCCCGAATCACTCGTCAAACAGTTCAACCGATGGCGAATGTTCGTCATGGCCTGTGAGGAATTGTTTGGTTATGACGACGGAGATGAGTGGCACGTAGGACATTTCTTGATGTCAGCGAGAGAGCGTTAAAAACTAAAGCGCATTCCAACGGATGCTGTTCTGTCTATATTCGGCCTGGCGCCATAAGGCTGTCTTCCTGCTATACCATCTTGCCCGGTGATATTGATAACCTTGCCAAATATCGAAAAGGCATTGTTGATATCAATATTAGCAGAGATATCAATGCTGAGTGAATCATCAGTCTTCTCAAATTCATTGCAGGAAGCACGTACACAGACGGCTTCGACATAGTTAGCGTTGACATAGGCTGACCAATTATTCTTTTCAATCCCGAGACTGATATTGAGTTGATTACCCGGGATGTAGGGTATTGGGTCGCCCTTGCTGACATCACCGAAAAAGTCTGTTCCGTCCACATCAGAGTCAAACTGACTGTCGATGTAGGTGTAGCTAATGTCCAACGGCATGTCAAAGCTTGCGCCACGCAGCAAACTGATACTCACCATCAGCTCAATACCTTGAACTGTAGCAGCATCACCGTTAAAGGCATCTCCAATAGTACAGTCAGAGCCTGAAGAAGCGGTACACTGCCCCAGGAGATTTTTATAGTCGCTTAGAAAATAGATAACTTCGGTATCCATATTGTCACCAAAGTAACGGAAGCCTAATTCATAATTAATGGCGACTTCTTCATCCACGCCGGGCGAATTACTCGGTGCTGTAAACCCCTTATGAACACCACCGACAAGCGTGAAGCTGTCATTGATTGAATAGAGCATGCCGAGCCCGGGTAACCAGACATCAGTATTGTTTTTTCTGGAATCTCGAAAATTGTCATCGTTGCGCGAAGATGGGTCATTCGTCCGGTCAGGCCTGGTTTCCCAGCGTGTTCTCTTCTGGTTTATATTCTCGTAGCGTAGACCGGGTGTAAATACCCACTTGCCTATCTCGATTCTGTCGTAGATAAATAATGCGGTGGCCTGTGCTTCCTGTATTCGATTCCCTGCATTACCGAGACTTCCCAGATCATCCAGAAGCAGTTGTCCGCCAATCTGACTATAGCTGCTATTGCGCTGTAACCGGTCTTCTTCATCCTCGTGATAGCGCAATCCAGCTTTTATCTCGTGGCTTGTTACGCCGAAATCCTCGTTCCAGGAAAGGCCAAGTTGTAACCCGCGCGAGAAGTACTCACGATCATTCGATCGCAGTTGAATACTGCCTGTTGGGGTATCTGCAGTTCCATCAAGAAAAGCTTGCAGCTCTGCCGGTGTGAAACCATTGAGATCTTCGCCGGTATTAGCCGCTTGTACTACTTTGGACCAACTGACGCGCGACATTTCGTCTGCACTATTACTGCCATCGAAATCGATTCCTTCTGTCTTGAACCAACCTCTGCTAAACGTGTTGTTGTAGGCTGTCGCTGTCAGTGCGAGTGCATCGCTGAATTGGAACTGGTAGCTAAGAACCTGCTGTTTATGCTCAGTTTTGATATTGTCCAAAGAAGACAAGCCATATCGTCTGAAGGGGTCGCGCTTGAAGTCTGTGTCGGTTAGCCCGAGATAGCTCTGATCCGAAGCCTGATTAGCGCGCTGAAGTTTCAATTCGATTTTCTGGCGGGAGCCAGACGGTGCGTAGCTGAGCTTTAGCATATAGTCTTCAACATCAAGACCTGTATTGTCCTTGCTTCTGTCGATGGATTGGAATCCATCAGATTTCCATTGGTGCGTCTCAACCAGAAATCCAAGACCTGCATCGTTGCGCCCCCCAAAACTGGCGCGCATACGGTAGGTCGCATTCTCGCCCGCTTCAACAATTGCATTACCCTGGAATCTGTTGGGTATCGGGGTCGAAATCATATTCATCGCGCCGCCAATGGTATAGGGGCCCTGGGTAATCGCAGCAGGTCCCTTGAGCACTTCAATGGCATGCATACGGCCGGCTGTGGGGAAGTAGTAGGCAGATGGGGCTGAGTAGGGTGCCGGTGCAATAAGGACATTGTCTTCCAGAAGTGTGATCCTTCCACTTCGCTCTGTTGCAACACCGCGAATACTAATATTAGGGCGAAGTCCATATCCATCCTCTATTTGAATGGAAACACCCGGAACCTGCCGGAGGACACGTTGGATATCGGTGTAGGTAAACTTTTCGAGCTGATCGGCACCCAGGTACTGTGCAGAACCAGTGATTTGTTTCGCCTGTAACTGTTCACCGACGATTGTAATCGTCTCCATTTCGCCAAGTTCAATGCGGGCATCATCAACGGATGCCGTGGCTGCGGTTGCCAGTAGACTTGAGATGATAAAGGACAGTGGAAATACGGGTTTATAGCTGATCATTGTCTGCTTGTTGATGTGAATTCAGGAATCGAAAGTTACATCAAATGAGAATGGTTATCAACTGCAAAAGAGAATTATTCCTATTTGAGTTGATCTGAGTCAATTTTTAACAGCGTCGATTGCGCCTGGCGTGGATATTTTCTGAAGCCCATGTGCGAGGGAACACCGTAAACCACCTACCTGTTCAGGCGGACGATCTCTTGCAGACCCGTCAAAATGAGATCCGATAAGACATGATCAAACAGCTTTTCTCGGTGGAATAGCTGGGCAAAACCTCCTGTTGCGATAACGATGGGCGGATCATCCTGGAATGCCTCCTGCGTGATTCGCGAGATAAGCTCGCGCACCATGCCAACATTGGACCAATACAACCCTGACTGTATGCTTTCAACGGTGGTTTTACCCAGCGCGAATCGTGTGGGCTTTATCTCAACAGATGGTAATTGTGCCGTTCTTTCTTCCAGTGCTTCCATCGCCAGGCGGACACCAGGAATGATATTGCCGCCAAGAAATTCCCTATTCTTTGAAATTCCGCAAATGGTTGTTGCGGTCCCAAAATCTGCAACAATGAGGTTTTTGTTCGGGAACATCGTGATGGCACCAACAGCATCCGCGATTCGATCTGCTCCCAGTTCACCGGGTTCCCGATAATTGATGGTCAGGCCAGTTTTAGTATCCGGACGAAGGATTAGAGGATCAATACTGAAGTATTTCTGGCAACAGGCGCGCAGTGAATAGAGGAGGTCCGGAACGACACAACAAATCGCGACCTGGCTAATCAGCGTTGGATCAACATCATTTTCCCGAAGAACAGATCGGAAAAAGACACCAAGTTCGTCTGAGGAACTACGCAGTTGTGATGTGCGTCGAAAGTGAATCTTGAGTTCATCATCATCATAGAGTCCACCGAATATCTGGGTATTACCGACATCAAGACATAACAACATATCTTTGAACTTCCCTCTTTAAACTATTTAGCCCGGTTCGGATTCAGCGCCAATGCCTGCGCGCAAGAGTCCGCGAAATGCCTTTTTCGCGGAACTCTCGCCCCGGCAGACTTCATAGACTTCCTGGGCGATTGGCATTTCAACGCCATATTCATTAGCCAGTTCAATGACAGCCGGTGCGCTTTTCACGCCCTCTGCCACCATGAACATGTCTTCTATTATCTCATTAATACTTCGACCTTTACCCAATTCAAATCCCACAGATCTGTTCCTGCTCTGGGCACTGGTACAGGTGGCTACCAGGTCGCCCATCCCCGTAAGACCGGAAAAGGTTTGGATTTCTCCCCCCATGGCAACGCCAAGGCGTGAAATTTCTGCCAGCCCACGAGTGATTACTGCCGAACGTGTATTGTCTCCAGCGCCCTGACCATCGCCCATACCGGCCGCAATGGCGATAATATTCTTCAGGACTCCACCCAACTCGCAGCCGATAACATCGTGATTCGTGTAGACCCGAAAGAGTCCGCTATGAAAGAGTTTCTGCAGTGTTTTTACGATGACCTCATCTTCCATTGCCATGACACTGGCGGCGGCGAAGCCCGACATGATCTCCCTTGCCAGATTGGGGCCTGTTAACACGCCCCTCGGATGTTCCGGCAGTACCTCATTGATTACCTCGGTCATGCGCATGCGCGATGAGAGTTCAAGGCCTTTGCTTAAGCTAACGATAGGCACCCAGGGTCGAATGTAGTTTTTGATGTCGTAAAGGACACTGCGGAAATTTTGTGATGGAATGCCGACAATGATGACATCCATGTTCCTCACAGCCTCCTCCAGGTCGTTAGTTGCACGCAGCCGATCTGGGAGTTTCGCGTCAGGCAGGTATTTAAGATTCGTGTGATCCTCGTTTATCTCCTGAGCGGTGCTTTTGTCTCTGGCCCACAGGGTAATAGGTGCGTTTCTGGCAACGAGAGACGCCACTGTTGTTCCCCAACTCCCGCCCCCGAGCAGGCCAACTTTCAATTCCATGACAAACTCCAATTGTTCTATTCTTGTTGTTGAGCTTTCTGCTTGTTAATGCACTGTTACCAAAGCTCTACTATTTTGAGCTCTACTGTTTAAGCTTTGGCTTAAAATCAATTTGGTTAATGTGACATACAGTCTACTGGCTCAATTGTCCAGCCGGAATTTATGGCGGAAGAGGGAACTACCCCTCACGCGAAAATGTTATACATCTTTATTGTACATCTTGCTATCTTAGTCAAATTGACGAATCTGGAGAATATTCTATGGCAGACAAGCATTACGACTGGACCACCCATCAGGCCGACATGCGCCCAAACAAGATTGCCATTGTGGATCTTGATACGGGTAGGGAGATCAGTTATCAGGAGCTGGAAAATCGATCCATCCAACTCGCTGGCTGGTTACAGAATAATGGTGTGAAAAAAGGAGATCGTGTGGCGGTATTGCTGCCTAACTGTCCTGAATTTTTTGAGATCCAGTTTGCCTGTTCAAAAAGTGGTGCGGTTTGTTTGCCTCTAAACTGGCGACTCACAGAAAGTGAGCTTGAATACATTCTGAGTGATTCGACACCAACCATTTTGATTCACGACCAATCGTTTTCGGCGATGGCATCTTCTCTGGCGCAGAAATGTAATATTGGCGGTCTGCTAGCGGTAGAACCCGGCAATGCAAACAATGCCTACGAAAGAGCGATTACTAAGGCATGTGACCTGACACCGGTAGAGAGTACCCATGATGATGTTTGCATGATTATGTATACCTCAGGCACGACCGGGCACCCCAAGGGTGCGCTCATTACGCATAGGATGGTTTTTTACAATTGTGTGAATCTGGGTACACCGGCCGGTATTACCACGAAGACAGTACAACTTGTTGTTTTGCCGCTATTCCATACCGGCGGACTCAACTGCTACGCCAACCCCATACTCCATGCGGGGGGCAGAATTCTGTTGATGCGAGATTTTGAACCAGGTCGTGCATTGAATGTGCTTGGCGATGCAGCGCTGGGTGTCACTCACTTTTTTGCAGTCCCGGCTCCCTACCAGTTCATGATGCAGCATCCTGATTTTGAAACCACGGACTTGAGTCGTCTGGAAGCTGCCGGTGTCGGTGGAGCCCCCTGTGCACAAGCCATCCTTGCATCCTGGATTGGTCGCGGCGTGCCACTAATACAGGGTTGGGGAATGACAGAGACAAGCCCTGGTGGAATTGCACTGGATGCAGATGATGCCCTGAGGAAGATCGGCTCTTCTGGAAAAGCGCTATTGCATACGGAGATCAAGATTGTCGATAGTGACGGCAATGAACTAGAGCGAGGTAATGTGGGCGAACTCTATATTAAGGGTCCGAATATTACGCCTGGCTATTGGAACAACCCGGAAGCCACAGCGAAATCATTCATAGACGGCTGGTTGATGACCGGGGATGCCGCTCGATGTGATGAAGAAGGTTTTGTCTACATTGTTGATCGTTGGAAAGACATGTATATCTCTGGTGGGGAAAATGTTTATCCTGCTGAGGTCGAGAATGTCCTCTATCAGATACCGCAAATAGCCGAAGCCGCCATTATCGGAGTTCCCAGCGAAAAATGGGGTGAAACTGGCAAGGCTGTTCTTGTGCTCAAAGCAGGGGAACAACTGGATAGTGATGCAGTGATCGCGCATTGCATTAAACACCTGGCGAAATTCAAGGTTCCACAGAGCGTAGAATTTATTGAAGCTCTGCCCAGGAACGCGACAGGTAAAGTTCTGAAGCGGGAATTACGTGATCAGTATGTTGGCGGTGATGCGGCGGCGATTACCTAGGTGCCTGTCCGGGAAGTGCTATATTTGGACGAAGAACACAAAATATGAATATTGTTAGGTATATAAAACAGTCGCTTACGAAGGCACTGGCCGCAGTGATCTATATTTATGGATGGGCACTAGTCTGATGCGTGAATTCTGGATAATTCGAGTTTTGTGATTCCCTGCAGGTTGGTTGCCTTTCGGCAATTGCTTCGCAATGGCCTTTCGGCGTCAACATTTTTCCTGCGGAAAAGCCATTGACCTGGCGGAGCGGGAGTGGTCCGACATCTCGGGATTTAACGGGGCCGCCGAGGTCCGCGGTGGTTTTTTGAGATTCCTTGTGTTTGGCAGACTACCTTTCAACAATTGCTTCGCAATAGCCTGCCGACATCAGTGTTTCCCTTTCAGGGAAGCCACTGATTACCTGGCGGAGAGGGAGGGATTTGAACCCTCGATGGGCTTTTAACCCATACTCCCTTAGCAGGGGAGCGCCTTCGACCACTCGGCCACCTCTCCGTTCAAACCTTCAGAAATCAGTCTTCTCTATATGGCGCGCTGGGAGGGAGTCGAACCCCCGACCACCTGGTTCGTAGCCAGGTACTCTATCCAGCTGAGCTACCAGCGCGGCGAGGTGCGTATTATCTTGATGAGTCCCAGTCAGGTCAACTTCAATCTGGAACTAAAGCTGTTATATTTAGTTCATTCTCCGGAAAAGGACGCCAAAAATGGAAATGTCCGAATTATTGAGCCAGGGAATCACCCTTGCGGTGATTGGAATGGGAATGGTATTCCTCTTTTTGACCATCCTGGTCGTTGCGACGACTGCCATGTCCAGGCTCCTCGGCCCCCTCGAAATATCTCCGAATCCAGCAATTCGGCCTCAAGGCGCTGATGCAATGGTGGATCTCCGCCAACAAGCAGCAATCACGGCGGCTATTCATCAATATCGCCTTGAAAATAAACAATGAGTGAGAAGAATCCTCTGGGAATCACCGAAGTTGTGCTGAGGGATGCACATCAATCTCTGCTTGCGACCAGAATGCGTCTGGACGACATACTCCCCATTGCGGAAAAACTTGATCAGGTGGGCTATTGGTCACTGGAGACCTGGGGCGGTGCAACATTCGACGCCTGCATACGATTTCTGGGTGAAGATCCCTGGGAAAGACTTCGCGAACTAAAAAAAGCGATGCCTAAGACACCACATCAAATGTTGTTTCGTGGCCAGAACATCCTTGGCTATCGCCACTATGCAGACGATTTGGTGGACAAATTTGTAGAACGTGCGGCGGTCAATGGTATTGATGTATTTCGAATATTTGATGCCATGAATGACCCGAGAAATCTTGAGCGTGCGGTGACTGCCGTTCGACATCAGGGAAAACATGCCCAGGCCACGCTATCTTATACCGTAAGTCCGGTACATAGCGTTCAGACCTGGGTTGATATGGGAATTCGCCTGGCATCAATGGGGGCAGACTCGATCGCCATCAAAGACATGGCGGGTTTGCTCACACCCTATACGGCATTTAAGCTGGTCCTCGAGTTGAAGAAAGCGATCGACCTGCCCATTCACATGCACTGCCATGCAACCACAGGGCTGTCCACGGCGACCTATCTGAAATCGGTAGAAGCAGGGATTGATAATGTCGATACAGCCATTTCGTCGATGAGCATGACCTATGGCCATTCAGCGACAGAATCTGTTGTGGCGATACTTCAGGAAACTGACCGGGATTCGGGTTTGGATATACATCTTCTTGAAGAGATAGCCATGTACTTTCGCGAGGTTCGAAAAAAGTATGCACAGTTTGAGGGTTCGTTACGTGGTGTTGACTCTAGAATCCTGGTGGCTCAGGTACCAGGCGGTATGTTGACAAATCTGGAGCTGCAGCTAAAGGAGCAAGGTGCCGTTGACCGATTAGATGAAGTGCTCGAAGAGATTCCACGTGTTCGAAAAGACCTTGGCTATATTGCGCTGGTCACACCTACATCACAGATCGTAGGTACTCAGTCAGTTATTAATGTGCTTTCTGGTGAGAGATATA
>CAZAZB010000016.1:0-21265 GCA_964489485.1 uncultured Pseudomonadales bacterium
CAGCATCCAGTTCAAGGACTCTTTTTAAAATAGAAGGTGCACTGGCGAGAGCCTAAACCACCTCTTCCCCCTTTTGGTCTCTTGGCTCGTTATGTTTTCCCACAGCAACCACCAACAGCAAAAAGTCAGCCATTTGATTGGTAAACGCCTTAGTAGATCCCACACAAATTCCCATCCCCGCCTGTATCATCAAACAGAAATCAGATTCTCGAACCAGGGTGCTATTGGGCACATTGCAGAGACAGAGGCTGGCAATATATTCGTCATCTGTCGCGTTACGAAGGGCCGCTAATGTATCAGCGGTTTCACCAGACTGTGAGATGCTGACCAGCAAGGTGCCATCCAGAACGGCTACCTGTCGATAGCGCAATTCGCTGGCAACCTCGACGCTACAGGGCAAACCGGCATATTGTTCTATCCAGTATTTAGCGACCAGACCCGTGTAGTAACTACTACCACAGGCAACAATCTGAACGGCTTTAACCCCGGCAAACATCTCATTGGCACCGGCACCGAAGGCGCTGTCCAGCACACGTTTGTCTGTCATTCGCCCTTCGAGTGTCTGGCGAACGGTATCCGGTTGTTCATAGATTTCTTTGAGCATGTAGTGCCGAAATTTACCCTTGTCTCCGGCGTCCCGTCGCTCGTCAAGAATCACTGTCCGGGTACTAACAGAATCACTATTGTCGCCAAATATCGAGACTTCATCCGTGGTCACCGCTACGACTTCTCCTTCTTCCAGGAAGATAAATCGATCGGTGACCGGACGTAATGCCTGCGGGTCCGAGGCGACATAGTTTTCACCTATTCCCAGCCCGACAACCAGAGGGCTACCAATTCTGGCGGCCATCAATAATCCCGGGTAGTCAGTGTGCTGCGCAACCACCGCATAGGCCCCTTCGAGCTTATCCAGGGTACTATCGAATGCCTTGTGGAAGTCTCCGCATGTTTCAACTTCAGCGGCGAGTAGATGGGCGATCACTTCTGTATCAGTTTCTGACTGGAAATCGTAGCCTGACTGTTCGAGTTCAGCTCGCAGATTTTCGTGATTTTCTACGATGCCATTGTGCACAACGCTGACTTTACCGATGGATAGATGCGGGTGTGCGTTGGCTTCCGATGGTTTTCCGTGCGTTGCCCAACGCGTATGGGCAATACCCACAAAACCAGTCGGCTTCTCAGCCTCACAAGCATTTTTAAGCTCGCTCACCTTACCCAGGCGTCTGACACGTTGCAGACCATTTTCATTACTGAAAACTGACAATCCTGCAGAGTCGTAACCCCGATACTCCAGCCGTTGTAACCCTTCGAGCAATATGCCCGTGACATCACGTGCGGTTACTGCACCCACGATTCCACACATAATTTTTACCCCAGGCTAATTCACATGAACAATTGACGATCTATTTCTTCTTAACCGGTCTCTGCCAACTTGTGATAACGCTTTGTCGACCCCGACCAATCGCCAGTACTGCCGGCTCAACATTTTTTGTAATGGTAGAACCTGCACCGATGGTAGCACCCTGGCCAATTTTAACAGGCGCGACCAATGATGAATTTGAACCAACAAATACGCCATCTCCGATATGGGTTTCAAATTTATTCACACCGTCGTAATTACAGGTAATCGTACCAGCACCAATATTGACCGACGCGCCGATGGTGCTGTCACCAAGATAAGTAAGGTGGCTGGCCTTACTACCTTCACCCAAAGTACTTTTTTTGACTTCTACGAAATTCCCAACGGCTACTTTATGTTTTAAGTGAGTTCCCGGCCTTAATCTGGCAAATGGTCCCACGCTACAGTCATCTTCAATGATGACCTCATCGAGCACGGAATTCGCTTTGATAACTGAATTTGCGCCGATCACACTGTCTTTAATTGTACAGTTAGGTCCAATTTGAACCCCGTCTCCAATAACGACATCACCCTCCAGAATGACATTGAGATCAATCATGACATCCTTTCCTGTCGTGACCCTGCCTCGCTGATCAAATCTTGATGGGTCAATGATGTGTACGCCCTGATCCATTAGACTTTGAGCATTTCTAATTTGAAACCGTCGTTCGAGCTCGCTTAGTTGTGCGAAAGTATTGATGCCCATCACTTCCACTACATCGCTTGTCTTATGGCCAGCTACTTTACAACCTTGCTCAGAGGCGATTGAAACAACATCTGTCATTAAATATTCTTTCTGATCATTGTCACAATTTAAATGTGTTAGCCATTCCGCGAGTTGTACTGCATCCACCACCATGCCACCGGTATTAATCTCCCTGATCTGCCGTTGTTCGTCTGTGGCATCGCGCTCTTCGACAATCGCAAGTACTTTACCGTCACTATCCCGGATAATCCTGCCATAGTTAAACGGATCCTCCTGATCAACAGTGAGCACGCCAAGATCACACTCCAGTGCTAACATTGATCTGAGTGTATCAACAGAGACCAGCGGCGCATCCCCCAATAAGATAAGAACTTTCGAGTCCGGCGAAAAGCCATCTGCCGCCTGCATGACAGCATGCCCGGTACCGAGACGTTCTTCTTGCAACACCCAATTGATGTTTTCCCGATCTGCAAAGGCCGACTGCACCTGCTGGGCCTCCTGACCAATAACCACGTGGACAGATAAGGGGTCAAGCTCGTTAACAGTGTCAAGAAGGTGCTGCAGAAGGGGGCGGCCTGCGAGGCGTTGTAAGACTTTAGGGCGACTTGATCGCATTCTGGAGCCCATGCCGGCAGCAAGGATGCAGATTTCAATTTTTTGAGTCATTAGTCTGATTATTCTTATGTTATATGGCGATAAACAATATGTTCCGTCGATCAAGTTTACCTAAGAATCAGGGTCAATGTGCTGATAGATTGTAAGCAATCCGCGCCAAGGCCCAAACAAAAACTGCAGGCAGAAAAAAGGCGGCTAATGCCGCCTTCGCAAAAGACTATTATCGCTATTTCTTCTGTTCACGGTGCTTTCTGATCGTTCTGAGCATCGCTGCCTGTTCCTGAAGATCGGAGGAGACACGAGCGAAGTCAACATCTGACTTCTGATCCTGTAGTTCCTGCTCTGCTTTCTTCTGGGCGCTCACTGCAGCGGCTTCATCTAAATCATCTGCGCGTACTGCCGTATCTGCAAGAATCGTAATTGACGTGGGCTGGACTTCAATATAGCCGCCAGAGGCAAAAAAGATCTGTTCTTCCCCACCTTCCATGACAAGACGCACAGGACCTGGTTTCACACCACTTAACAAGGGTGTATGGCCCGGCATAATGCCAAGCTCGCCAATGGTACCCGTCGCAATGACCATCTCGACCTGACCAGAAAATATCTCCTGTTCAGCGCTAACGATACTGCAAAGTACTGTTGATGCCATATTCTTGTCCTACTCGTCTGTCAATCTAACGCTTAAAGCGTTTTTGCCTTCTCGATGGCTTGCTCTATGCTGCCAACCATACTGAAAGCGGCTTCAGGCAAATCATCAAATTCACCTTCAAGAATTCCTTTAAAGCTCCTGATGGTCTCGGACAAAGGAACGTAGACCCCCGGTTGGCCCGTAAAGACCTCGGCGACATGCATAGGCTGAGAGAAGAATTGGCTGACTTTTCGAGCACGATAGACTGTCAACTTGTCTTCCTCAGAAAGTTCATCCATCCCCAGAATAGCGATGATGTCCTTCAGTTCCTTGTATTTCTGCAACACACTTTGTACACCCTGGGCAACATTGTAATGCTCTTCACCCACAACAAGTGGATCCAGCTGGCGTGATGTTGAATCCAGCGGGTCAACCGCAGGATAAATACCAAGCGATGCGATGTCTCGTGACAATGTGACCGTGGAATCCAGATGGGCAAATGTGGTTGCCGGAGAAGGGTCAGTCAAGTCATCTGCCGGGACATATACCGCCTGAATGGAGGTAATTGATCCCGTTTTTGTCGTTGTGATCCGTTCCTGCAACACACCCATTTCTTCAGCAAGCGTTGGCTGATAACCAACTGCCGATGGCATACGTCCCAGGAGTGCAGAGACTTCGGTACCTGCGAGTGTGTATCGGTAAATGTTATCGACAAAAAACAAAACGTCTTTACCATCATCACGGAACTTTTCCGCCATGGTCAAGCCTGATAGTGCAACACGGAGTCTGTTCCCGGGGGGTTCATTCATCTGTCCAAACACCATGGAAATCTTATCGATGACACCCGCGTCCTGCATTTCATGGTAAAAGTCATTTCCTTCGCGAGTTCTCTCGCCCACGCCCGCGAAAACGGACAGACCACTGTGTTCCTTAGCGATATTGTTGATCAACTCCAACATGGTGACGGTCTTACCAACACCGGCTCCACCAAATAAACCAACCTTGCCCCCTTTTGCGAAAGGACAGATCAAATCGATAACTTTGACACCCGTTTCCAGAAGGTCACGACCACCTGCCAATTCTTCATAGGTCGGTGGCTTTCGATGTATTGGCATCCGCGCCTTCTCACCAATCGGTCCTTTTTCATCAATCGGGTTACCGAGAACATCCATAATTCGACCCAGGGTTTCCTCACCCACAGGGACAGAAATAGGCTCATTGGTATTACTGACTTCGAGACCACGACTCACGCCTTCAGAACTACCCATGGCAATTGTCCTGACGACGCCATCACCGAGTTGCTGCTGAACTTCCAAAGTCAGGTTTTTCTCATCAACCATCAACGCTTCATAAACCTGTGGAACTTCTTCCCGGGGAAACTCTACATCAATGACCGCACCAATAACTTGTACGATACGTCCGCTACCCATTGTTTTATCCTCTTGATAAAAATTCTTTGTTAAGTCGTTGCTCGCTAAACTGCGGCGGCACCACTTACTATTTCTGATAACTCTTGTGTGATGGCTGCCTGGCGTGCATTGTTCATAATAAGCTGAAGCTCATCGATAAGATCTCCTGCATTGTCAGTTGCACTCTTCATCGCAATCATTTTTGCTGCCTGTTCGCAGGCGACATTCTCAACGACCGCCTGATAGACCTGTGACTCCAGAAAGCGAGTAATGAGTCCTTCAATTAGCTCGCGCGCGTCTGGTTCGTAAATATAATCCCATCGTCGATTCAGACTATCGTCTTCTATATGTGCTAACGGTACTAACTGGCTAATGGTCGGTGTCTGGTTCATGGTGCTGACAAATACATTGTTGGCCAGGAAAATCTTATCTACACGTCCTTCCTCATAAGCATCCAGCATGACTTTAATACTGCCAATCAAGTCTGATACTGCTGGTGTCTCACTCACATGGCTACTTGCCGCGACCACATTTCCGCCATAGCTCTTAAAAAACTGTACGCCTTTGTTACCAACCAAACAAAGATCCACTTCAACTTCCTGGTCGACCCATTCCTTTATGCTATTGACTGTTTTCTTCAGCAAGTTGATGTTCAAGCCGCCGCATAGCCCTTTGTCAGTCGTGATAACAATGAAGCCTACCCGTTTCACATCCCGTTCTATCTGAAAAGCATGGCGATATTCTGGTGATGCATTGGCAACGTGCCCAATGACCGCACGAATGTGTTCGGCATAGGGTCGCCCGCGACTCATTCGCTCCTGCGCTTTTCGCATCTTGCTCGCAGCAACCATCTCCATGGCACCCGTAATCTTCTGGGTGTTTTTGATGCTTCCTATCTGCTTTCGTAGCTCTTTGGCGTTCGCCATGCGTTCCTCTTTAAAAGCTGTTCTTTATCGGGGAGACTTCAATCAGCCATGCCAATTTTGTAAAACTCCCAATCAGATCTACCAGGTCTGGGTTGACTTAAAAGTCTCCAGCGCTTTTTGCATGGTCGCGATGACCTCATCAGTGTAAGCACCTTCTTTATTCACTTCATTCATGAAGTCGCTATGCTCTGAATTCATATAACTAACAAGTGCCGCTTCAAAATCGAGAACCTTGCTCACTTCAACGTCTTCAAGAAAACCCTCATTGGCTGCGAACAGGACAACACCCATTTCTGCCACTGACATAGGGGCGTATTGTTTTTGCTTCATCAATTCATTGATGCGTTCACCATGCTCTAGTTGACGTCTCGTTGCATCGTCAAGGTCTGATGCAAACTGCGCAAATGCGGCCAGCTCCCGATATTGTGCTAGGGCGAGCTTAATACCGCCAGATATCTTGGACATGAACTTCACCTGGGCATCACCACCGACACGCGAGACAGAGATACCCGGGTTCATCGCGGGTCTTTCACCGGCATTGAACTTGTCTGATTCCAGGAATATCTGGCCATCAGTGATGGAGATCACGTTGGTCGGTACGAACGCTGAAACATCGCCCGCCTGGGTCTCAATAATCGGCAGTGCGGTCAGCGAACCTGTTTGCCCCTTCACTTTACCGTTGGTCTGTTGCTCTACATAGTCGGCATTCACCCTTGCTGCTCTTTCCAGCAGACGTGAGTGTAAGTAGAAAACATCTCCGGGATAGGCTTCACGACCTGGTGGACGACGTAATAGCAATGACACTTGACGATAGGCCCATGCCTGTTTTGTTAAATCGTCATAGACGATTAATGCGTCTTCACCGATATCACGGAAATATTCACCCATGGCACAACCGGAGTAGGCAGCGATATATTGCATGGGTGCCGGGTCTGCTGCGCCTGCAACGACAATAATCGTATTTTCCATTGCGCCATGCTCTTCGAGCGTACTGACAACATTAGCAACCGAAGACAACTTTTGCCCAATAGCAACATAGACACATTTAATGCCTGATGCTTGTTGGTTTATAATCGTATCAATGGCAATAGCCGTCTTACCTGTCTGGCGGTCTCCAATAATCAACTCACGCTGACCTCGACCCACAGGAATCATGGAATCGATACATTTTAATCCTGTCTGTACCGGTTCGTTGACATGTTGTCGGGCAATTACACCGGGTGCTACCTTCTCGACTGGGGATGTACTGGACGCATTGAGCGGGCCCTTGCCATCGATAGGGTTACCCAGAGCATCAACGACTCGACCGAGAAGTTCCGGACCCGTTGGTACTTCAAGAATCCTGCCAGTACAGCGTGCCGTCTGGCCTTCTCTCAGAGCCTTGTAGTCGCCCAGTACAACGGCGCCGACCGAATCTCGCTCAAGGTTCAGAGCAAAGCCAAAAAGATTGTCGGGGAATTCGATCATCTCCCCATTTTGAACATCTGCCAGACCGTGGATTCGCACAATACCATCAGATACGCTGACGATGGTGCCTTCATTTCTAGCTTCAGAGGAAACATCAAGCTGGCCAATGCGTTGCTTGATAATTTCGCTTATTTCGGAAGGATTCAGTTGTTGCATGTACCGTTCCCCGGGGAATAGTTAAATTGTGTTCTCTTCATGTGCTCTCCCCTGGTAGGGTTTCAAGCAAAAGCAGTAAACTCCAATGGGTAAACCACTTGTTTGCCAAGCACCGTTCGTTATCGATCGCTTTAGTTGAGCGCGTGGGACAATTTCTCTAGTTTGCCCCTGACGGAATTGTCGATCACTGTATCTTCTGCCTTAATCACCACGCCGCCTATCAAGCTTTCATCGACACTGGTTTCAAGGTTGACCATTCTTTGTAACCTGGACTGCAAAGCTTCTGACAAGGCGGTTTTTTCCGCATCGGTCACCTCAAACGCACTGGTCACTTCGACATCCATTGTCTTTTCGTGGTTCGCTTTTAATAGCTGAAACATCTCGGCTATTTCCGGCAGTAGCTCGATTCGATCATAGTCCGCCAGTACAGAAACGAAATTCCCTGCATCCGGACCAAGTTCATCGCCCAGCAAATCGACCAACAAAGCTGCCTTGTCTTCACCTGACAGACGTGGATTATCCAATGCCACACGGACAACGCTCTCGCCCATTGCAGCGGACAACAATGTCAGCTTCCTTGACCAGTGGGCCAAACCCTCGGTCTGGTCAAGCGCCGTTGAAAACGCTGCCCTTGCATAGGGTCTTGCTATCGTTGCTAGTTCTGCTTCAGCCATCTGGTTATCCGTCGGTATCCGTTAGAGTTGGGCAGACAACTTCGTCAGCATATCTTCATGAACAGCACGATCGATAGATTTCTCCAGGATCTTTTCAGCGCCCTCTACGGCAAGGTCACCTATCTGGCTACGCAGTTGTTCCCGTGCGCGGTTGATCTCCTGATCAATTTCCGCCTGGGCGCCCACAATGATGCGGTCGGCTTCGTCGCGTGCAGTTGTTTTCGCCTCTTCAACGAGCTGGTTTGCCCGATTTCTGGCTTGTGTAATTAACTCCGCAGATTGCTTTTTGGCATCTTCAAGCTCAATGGAAGCGGCTTCATTGGCCTGCTCAAGTTGCTTTTCTGCTGCGGTCGCTTTTTCAAGCCCTTCAGCGATCAACTTTTGTCTCTGTCGCATAATCTCCGTCAAGGGAGGCCATACAAATTTCATGCAGAAGAGCACAAACATCACAAAGGATATTAGCTGACCGAACATGGTTAGATTAATACTCACTGTTTCACCTCAGTGTCCCTGGATAGAGAAGTCGATTGAAAGGGAACCCAGGCTCTTAAAGTGCAAAGATCATATACAGTGAGATACCGACTGCAATGATGGGCACCGCATCTACCAATGCCAACGCGATGAACAGCTGTGTCATCAGCATGGGCTGCAATTCTGGCTGACGAGCAACACCCTCGAGGTATTTACCACCCAGAATGCCAATACCCACGCCACTACCGATGGCGCCTAGACCCATCAAGATTGCGCCAGCAACAAAGATTATTGATTGTTCCATTACTTACTCCTGCTAAAAATTCGAAAAATTTCTTATTGGTGTTACTTTTCGCTCTAGGGTCACTAGCACCCGAGCTCTATCTTCATTCAACTAGTGCTCATCAACTTCATGTGCCTGGGTTAGATAGACAATGGTCAAAATCATGAACACGAACGCCTGTAGACATATAATCAAAATATGGAAGATCGCCCAGGGCAGTGATAGCGCCCATTGTGCATAGAAGGGCAGCAGTGCGATCAGAATGAAAATCATCTCACCTGCATAGAGATTACCGAACAGCCGTAAGCCATGAGACAAGGGCTTGGCGATCATATCAACCACCTCAAGAATCAGATTGAACCAGTACATGCTCCAGTGTGGGATGGGATGCGTCACCAGACTCGCACCAAATTTAATCGGCCCTTTGATTTTAAAATTGTAGAAGATCACTAGAAAAAAGACGCCAAGAGACATTCCCAGCGTGGCGTTGGGATCCGTTGTCGCGACAACCTTAAAATAGGGAATGCCGGCAAGCTGTGCTGCATGTGGAATAAAATCAACGGGTATCAAATCCATCAAGTTCATCAGGAAAACCCAGACCAGGATCGTCAGGGACAAAGGACCGATGATGGCATTTGGCCGGGTACCAAAAACTTGCGTGACATTTTTTTCGACGAATTCTACCGCGATCTCACATAGGTTCTGCCAACCATCAGGTACGCCTGGTTTGGCATTGCGTATCGCAACCATAAACATAAAAAGGAAAACAAATCCGAGGCTTAAGGACCAGAACATGGTGTCAACATTGATCGCCCAGAACCCCATTTCAGCGAGGTCCTCAGCGCCATGGGCAAAATCCCAGTGACCATCTTCAAATTGCCCATAGGTCAAATTGGTAAGGTGATGCTGTATATATTCTTCAGATGTGACTGTATCGCCTGACATTTACTTATATTGACCCTAAATCATTCCTAAACTATTCAGTGATGATCAGTGATGGAATTTCGCCGCCATCATCCGACTTTCAATTAGAGGAACAACCCCGTACAGCAATTGGATCCCCACCAGGGTTCCGAAGAAGAACAATATGTTCAAATCAGGAACCAACAAAAATGTCGCGACAAATAGCGCAACACTCGTTACCAACTTAACAACCTCTCCATAAAGGATCCGGTCAAATCCGGTTTTTTGAGGTGCAGGTTTCCCAAAAACCCTCCCCAGAAAAGCGGTTCTTGAAGAAAAATAGCCTGCTATGACCGTCACCAACCCGCCCAGTAGTGATGAATAGGAGGCAGGCCAACTAACAAGAATACTCAAAACCGCAAAGACTAGCGTCAAGACCAATTGTACAATCACTATTCGGTCAATCTGGGATCGAATCTTCCTATAGCGCCCTACAAGCACTGTCATTCGATCCAGGTCCGCACGCCAGTTTGCGGGGGCAGATTATAGAGACTAACGTGTGCCCATTCAACTTGAGATGGCGCTAATTTCGACGCTTTAACTTTCAACACTCCAAATGACGACAAATGAATGCTGGCGGCTCATCACTCTAAATCACCGAATCTGGTCAGAATGCCATCGAGTTCATCGAGGCTGTTATAGCCAATGGTCAATTTTCCTCTGCCCTTGCTACTGTGCTTGATAGAAACCGACTGACCCAACTTTTCTGAGAGTCGCTCCTGCAGCCGCATGACATCACCATTGGACCCCGTGTCCTTCTTTTCTGAAGAAGGACTGGTATCGAGCAATTTTCTCACCAGCGCCTCTGCCTGCCGGACACTGAGCTGTCTTGAGGCAATTTCTCTTGCTGCCTTTTCCTGACGCTCATCGTCAAGGCTAAGGACCGCTCGGGCATGACCCATTTCAATATCTCCCGCGACCAGCAGGCGTGTGACCACCGCGCTCAGGTTTAACAGTCGCAGCGTATTGGAAATAGAAGCCCTGTTCTTGCCAACCGCATCGGCAACCTGCTGATGGGTTAACTCAAACTCCTCAATCAATCGTTGAAGTGCTATGGCCTCCTCCCAGGGATTGAGATCTTCTCGTTGTATATTCTCTATCAAGGACATGGCAATCGCTGATTCGTCATCGACCTCCCGAATGGTCGAAGGAATCTTGTCCAATCCGGCTATCTGCGCAGCACGCCAGCGGCGCTCACCCGCGATCAACTCATAACGTTCATCACCAATCGGGCGCAGCACGACGGGTTGCATAACGCCATGACTTTTTATTGATGCTGCGAGCTCTGTCAGTGCTTCTTCATCGAATCCCCTCCTGGGTTGATACTTGCCAGGTTTGATCCACTCAAGGGGTACTTCTTTTAAAGCCTGTTGTTCCTTGCCTGTAGGTTTTTCCGACGGGGGCCCAAGAAGCGCATCTAGACCCCTGCCTAATCCTCTCTTCTTCAATGCCATCTATGTTTCCTTCCCACCTGATTCGTTTGTATGCCCGTCATGCCCGTCATGTCCGTCTGTATGTCTGCGTACAACTTCACCTGCCAGCGCCAGATACGCTCTCGCTCCTCTTGATTGCTTGTCATAGTAGAGAATGGGTACACCATAACTCGGCGCCTCGGCCAAGCGCACATTTCGAGGGATCACCGTCCTGTAAACCTTGTCGCCAAAGTGATCCATCAACTGAGCTGACACATCACGTGTCAGGCTATTGCGTGGATCGTACATGGTTCTGATAATCCCTTCGATGTGTAGTGCAGGATTCAGGTTCGACGAAATTCGTGTAATGGTCGAAACCAGGGCGGACAAGCCTTCCAAGGCGTAGTATTCGCATTGCATCGGTATCACAACAGCATCCGCTGCGACCAATCCATTCACCGTCAACAAGCTCAATGAGGGTGGACAGTCAATCACAATATAATCGTACTGATCCCTGATCTGGTTGATGGCACGAGCGAGGCAGAATTCCCTTTCCGGCACATCCAATAGTTCAATTTCGGCTCCGGTGAGTTCAACATTCGCACCAAGAATGTCATAGCCTGCTGCCTCTGCATTGATTTTGGCCTCATCGGCACTGAGATCTCCCGTGAGCACTTCATAAACCGATGCATCAAGGTCATTCTTGTCAATACCACTCCCCATGGTGGCATTCCCCTGGGGATCGAGATCAATCAACATTACATCACGTTTCATGGCAGCCAGTGATGCCGCCAGATTGACTGTTGTGGTTGTCTTTCCGACACCACCCTTCTGATTCGCAATCGCCAGCACGACCGTCACGATGAGACCCTCTTTTGAACAAGCTCTACAAGACACCGCTGGCCTTCAACTAATGGAACCTTTACAGGGATAACACGCTTCACCTGAAGAGGAGCGTCTTCACGCAGGCTGGTGTCTTCATTCAGCTTGCCCTTGAGAGCAAGCACGTTTCCATCATGCTTAAGGAGATGTTCAACTTTCGCGGCAATCTCCGGCAAAGCAGCGAATGCCCGACACAACACCTGATCAAATTGATGTTCCTGATACGCCTCTACCCGCGCCTGCACGATCTCAACATTAGTCAATTGCAAATCAATGATTGTTTGGGTCATGAATCGTGTTTTCTTACCATTCGAATCCAGTAGTGTAAAATTTTTGTCCGGATACAATATCGCCAGAGGTATGCCAGGTAATCCTGCCCCACTACCCACGTCGATAATATCCTGCCCTTTGATGTAAGGCGCTATCGCCAGCGAATCCATTAGATGTTGGCCCACCATATCGTCCGCCTGCCGAATCGCGGTCAAATTAAATGACCGATTCCACCTGGCCAGTTGTTGGATAAATGCTAGAGATTTGGCAGCCAGACTCTCGTTTGTCAGGAACGGTAAGGCGGCCAATCCTTCCTGTATTCTATCAATCGTTTCCATCAGGCAAGCTTCGTTTTTCCAGACGAGGCGGTTCCCGACGAGAGCGGTTGGGTCTCTAGCATCTTGTTCTTCTTAAGGTAGATCAGGAGCAGTGAAACAGCCGCAGGCGTGATACCGGATATCCGGCCGGCCTGCCCAATTGTTTCGGGCCGAACCATCCCCAGTTTCTGACAGACTTCATTGGATAAGCCTCTGATCACCGAATAATCAATGCCTTGTGGAATGGCTGTTTCTTGTTGCGCGGCGACTCGATCAATCTCTTCCTGCTGCCTCGAAATATAGCCCGCATACTTACAGTCAATTTCCAGTTGCTCATTGACAGCTTCATCACCGAGCTCCAGAGCACTGGCTGCCAGCAAAGCCTTGATGCCAATGTTAGGTCGGCTAAGTAGTTCGCTGAGACGATATTCTCTCTTCATCGGCTGTCCGAGCATCGCTTCAACCTGATTATCGCCAGGTCGCACAAATACTGAAGACAGGGTGTCGGCGTGCCGATCAATCGCTTCGCGTTTCTCATTAAACTGCCGCCATCGAAGATCATCGACCAGGCCCATTTCCCGCCCCTTCTCGGTCAGTCGTCGATCCGCGTTATCCTGCCTCAAAATGAGCCTGTATTCCGCTCTACTGGTAAACATTCGATAGGGCTCACGGGTACCCATTGTAATTAAATCGTCAATCAACACCCCAATATAGGCTTCATTGCGCCTGGGGCACCAGGAAGGTTCGCTTCTGGTTTGCCTGGCGGCATTGAGCCCTGCCACCAACCCCTGGGCTGCTGCTTCTTCGTATCCCGTCGTGCCATTTATCTGACCCGCAAAATACAGTCCACCAAGATGGCGTGTTTCAAGAGACGGCTTTAGATCCCTGGGCTCGAAGTAATCGTACTCAATGGCGTAGCCCGGGCGAGTGATGTGAGCACGCTCAAACCCTTTTATGCGATGAACAAACGCCTGCTGAACGTCGAATGGCAGACTGGTAGAAATGCCATTGGGATAAAGTTCTGTCGTGCCAAGTCCTTCCGGTTCAATAAATATTTGATGGGAAGATTTATCACTGAAGCGGACTACCTTATCTTCAATGGATGGGCAGTAACGTGGACCCACGCCATCAATTTCACCTGTATACAAGGGTGAACGATCGAGGCTACTACGAATGATATCGTGAACGATATCGTTGGTGTGCGTAATGAAACAGGAGACTTGTTCCGGGTGATTTGACCTGTCAGCCAAATAGGACATGGTCGGCCGTGGCTCATCGCCCGACTGTTCTTCCAAATCACTAAAGTTCACAGTCTTGCCATCAATTCGGGGAGGTGTACCCGTCTTTAGCCTGCCAACGGAGAAGGGCAATTCGCGCAACCGCTCGGCAAGTCGATTACTCGGAGGGTCACCCGCTCGACCACCCGATTTTTTATCCAGCCCAACATGGATAACACCGCCTAAAAATGTCCCCACTGTCAACACGACCGCCTGTGCCAAAAAAGTTAAGCCCATGTCGGTAACAACACCTGTCACTCGATCTTCCTCTACAACGAGATCAGCAACTGTCTGTTGAAAAATGTTTAGATTCGGTTGATGTTCGAGCGCATGGCGCACAAATGATTTATACAGTGCCCGATCCGCCTGGGCCCTCGTCGCCCTCACAGCGGGACCTTTGCGCCCGTTGAGCACTCGAAAATGAATCCCCGCGTGGTCGGCTGCCTGCGCCATAATGCCGCCCAGAGCATCAATCTCCTTGACCAGATGACTCTTGCCTATACCCCCTATCGCCGGGTTGCATGACATCTGCCCGAGCGTTTCGATATTTTGCGTAACCAAGAGTGTCATAGCACCCGAGCGGGCAGAGGCGAGCGCCGCTTCTGTTCCAGCGTGTCCACCGCCGATGACGATTACATCAAATTGATTTGTCTGCATGTTTATTCGTATTTGTGTTTGAAGCCCCAAACGGGGCCATCAGTATACGGATTACCGAAGTCTCTTGCTTATTTTCCGATGCAAAAACTGGAGAATATTCTACCAAGGAGATCATCGCTGCTAAATTCACCCGTGATCTCTCCTAAAATCTGTTGGCACAATTTCAGTTCTTCAGCCAACAATTCCCCAGCACTCTCTCCTAATCGCTGATGGCCCACCTGAACAGCCGCATGTGCACGATTAATAGCGTCGAGGTGACGAGACCGTGCAACAAATGCTCCCTCTTCTTCGTTCGCAAAACCTAGAACCGTTTTTAAATGCTCTCGAAATAACTCTATTCCTTCACCTGTCACGACTGAAACGCCAAGCCAGTCATTCGTTCCATCGGGTACTTCTTCTTTCCAATGACTATTCAGGTCTATCTTATTCAGAACCACTGTTGTCGGTATGCCTTCTGGTAAGCCCGCCTGCAGCGCCTGAACGAGGTCGCGTAACTTTCCCCTGCTCTCAAAGCTATCGACCACAAGAAGCACTCTGTCCGCTTTGTCTATCTCTAATTGAGTTCTTCTCAATCCTTCCGCTTCTATCACATCCTTCGCTTCACGAATTCCCGCGGTATCAATTAACCGTAGTGGCAGCCCATCAATCTGGATATGTTCGCTAATCACGTCTCTCGTGGTGCCAGCGATATCAGTAACGATAGCTGAATCCCGACCAGAGAGGACATTTAAAAGGCTGGACTTCCCCGCATTTGGCTTACCAACCAGCACCAGACTAACACCTTCTTTAAGTATCACCCCATGCTTTATTTGCTGGGAAATTTTCGTAAATCCGGAGAGTATATTCCGAGTCGCTAGTTCGACTTTTTCATCTGCCAAAAAATCAATTTCTTCTTCGGGGAAGTCGATAGCAGCCTCTACATAGATTCGTAGATTGATGACTTCTTCTGTTAACGATTTTATCTGGTTGGAAAATTCACCTTGAAGCGATCTTATCGCGCCTCTCGCCGATGCCCTGCTAGCACTGTCTATTAGATCGGCAATAGCCTCTGCTTGAGACAGATCAATCTTATCGTTTAAAAAGGCTCGCTCGCTAAATTCCCCTGGCCTGGCAATCCGGGCGCCCAATTCCACGCATCTTTCAAGCAGCATGTTGATAACAACCGGTCCACCATGCCCTTGTAGTTCTAGCACATGTTCGCCGGTAAACGAGTGAGGTGAGGGGAAGTAGAGTGCTATCCCCTCGTCTATCGTTGCGCCCGCGCCGTCAAGAAAACGGCTATAGGTTGCATATCTTGATAAGGGCAGCTTGCCTAAAAGTGCGTTCGCTAGTTGCGGAACCCGGCTACCGGATAAGCGTACAACACCGATTCCGCCCTTGCCGGATGGTGTAGCCTGGGCAACAATTGTCTCTTGATCCCTAACCTCTGGCATTCGCTGCGCTCCGACCTGCTCAAAGCAAGGACTCCAATTAGACCGAGCTCTTTATGTTAACCGAACACTCTTTTTAACCGATCCATTTTAACCGAGGTTTCTAATACTATCCGGCTTTCTCAATTTGTCGATTCACGAACCATTGCTGCAATACCGAAAGTAAATTATTAACCAGCCAATACAGTACCAGACCTGAAGGGAACCACAGGAAGAAGAAGGTAAACATGATAGGCATCATCTTCATTACCTTCGCCTGAGTAGGGTCGGGTGGTTCCGGTTGCATCATTTGCGTCAGAAACATCGATGTGCCCATCAGTATTGGCAAAACAAAATATGGATCCATTACGGAAAGGTCGTGAATCCATAACATGAAGGGTGCTTGTCGTAACTCAACGCTTTCCATCAATGTCCAATAAAGCGCCAGAAAAACAGGCATTTGCAATAGCATGGGGAAACAGCCACCAAGAGGGTTTGCGCCTTCCTTTTTGTACAACTCCATCATCGCCTGAGAAAACTGTTGTTTATCATCGCCATGACGCTCTTTTAAACGCGCCATCTCTGGCTGTAACTTACGCATCTTCGCCATGGATCGAAAGCTGGCGGCAGACAAGGGAAATAGCAACGACTTGACGATAACGGTAAGTAGAATAATGGCAACTCCCCAGTTGTTAAACACCCCATGAATAAGAGTCAGGAGGTAGAACAGGGGTTGTGCGAGCCACCATAGAAAACCGTAGTCAACCGTTAGATTGAGCCCCTCCGCTATTTTTTCCAGTCGGTATTGATCTTTTGGTCCGGCGTAGTATCTCGCTCCAATTTCACCGATAGTGCCTGGTGCCACTGACAATATCGGCGTTGTAAATCCTAAAAAGTAGATGTCCTGGCCGGCCAACTTGCGCATCTGGTAGGAGAATTGTCCATCACCGTTCGGAATCCAGGCGCTCACAAAATAATGTTGAACCATGGCAACGTAACCGCCATCCACTCCCTTATTGTCCTGTAATACCTTTAAATATTTGACTTTAAACTCATGTTTTATGCTAAAAATCTTGCATCAAATGATATCTTGCTATATGATATTCCTCAGCTGATACAGGTCATTTTAGTGAAAGTATGTTTACTTAAGGAGGGACTAAGATGGCACAGGGAGCTGTTCACCACGGACCTCACCATGAAACGAGCGTCTGGCCCCTTCCTATAGGAATAGGGGCACTGCTAATACCCATAGCTTTTACTATGTTCTTCCACTATGGCTGGCATATGCCCGGGCTGATAGCGGGAGGCATAGGTCTCGTTCTCATCCTTATAGGAGCTGCAGGGTGGGCAAGTGAACACTTCACCGCGGAGAAGGATGAAGGTTTCGGCTGGCTCGGAATTCTCACATTCATACTATCGGAGATTGTTATATTCGGAACCCTGTTTGCTTCCTTCTGGACAGCAAGAACCACACATGCTGATGAATGGACGAACTGGGTTCCTGAAGGGATCAGCCTCGGAATGGCAGGTTTGCTAACCCTCATCCTTTGGGCATCCAGCTTCACGATATTCAAAGCCGAGCTTGCCCTTGAAGAGGAAGGAGACAACGGAAAAGCCCTAACATGGACGTTCTTAACATTCATACTCGGTGGATTGTTCGTTGTGCTTCACATGAGAGAGTGGATTCACCTATGGCACGAAGGTTTTACACTCAGCGCAAACATGTACGGAACAGGTTTCTATGCTCTTACCGGTCTTCACACATCACACGTTCTTGTCGGACTTATAACTCAGGTATATGCTATGTGGCTCTTAGCCTCCGGTAAGATGAACAAGGACAAGCCGACCATGATGAAGGCGGTGTCCGCATACTGGCACTTTGTTGACGTCATGTGGATGCTCGTTGCCGGAACTGTATACCTTGTAGGATCTACCGCAATATGATGATGAGGGTGCTCCTGTATCTGCTTCTTACTGCTGTCTGGGCTTTGGCACAGACGGTTGGTAGTACGAATGTTCTCAGAAAGGACTTCTTTGATCCCGAACTCCTCAAGATAGACGAGAAGAGATACCTCGGAAACTTCGTGATGAACTCAGAAATAGTGCTGGAAGATGGAAGCAGAGTAAAGCTCTATGATATCCTTTCCAAGAAACCCACAATTCTCCTTCTTTCTTACTACACCTGTGAAGGTTCCTGCCCTATAAGGATAGACAACCTGAACAAGCTCATTAAAAGTTCTGAATCCCTCAGAAACAGGGACTTTAATGTTCTCGTCCTTTCCTTTGATGAGAAAGACAATCTGGAAACTCTGAGGAAGTTTAAAAAGATACACGGACCCTTCACTGCACAGTGGATATTCGGACTTATACCCAAGGAAAATATAGAAGCCCTGACTCAGAGTGTAGGTTTTAAATTCTTTTATTCGGAAAGAGACAAAACTTTCGTTCACACGAACGTTTACATCTTTCTTGCACCGGACGGCAGAATAACGAGGTATCTCTTCGGTATAAATCCCAAGGAGAGAGATATAAGAATCTCGCTTGCTGAGGCTGAAGGAGGAAGGATTACCGCAAACTCGGTAATTGACCTTGCTTTATTGGTTTGCTATACGTATGATCCCTCAAGGAGCACCTTCGTTGTCAATCCGACGATAATCTTCGGAGGAATCGGATTCGCTGCCCTTGGTGGAGTGATTTTGATAGCTTTCGTATCAAACAAGTTACTTAAAAGGGAGGTGCAATGATGGAGCAGGTGCTTGCTTACCCAGCCAAATGGTGGAATGAAGCGGTAACCGTATGGCTGACGGTTGCGGTAGTCATTTACTTCATCGTTGCCGTACCAGGGCTTTACTTCATCATGAAGTATAGGTTCAAGCCCGGCGAAAGGGAAATCGGAGACCACGAAAAGCATGGACACTGGGGACTTGAAGCCCTCTGGACTATAGTCCCAACCATAATAGTCCTTGTCCTTGCAACGTACTCTTTTGCGGTGTTCAAGAAACAAAGAACAGCTCCACCCGATGCTATGACTATAAAGGTTACGGGATTCATGTGGGGCTGGCAGGTTGATTATCTTGATGAGAAAGGAAACACGATCAAGACCGTGGTGACTTCTTACAACCCAAACAGCTATGATGTTCCAGAGAACCAGAAGATCGTCGTGCCGGCAGGAAAACCTGTTAAGGCTCTCCTCACATCCCTTGATGTGATTCACTCCTTCTATGTAATGCCTGCAAGGATAACGGAGGATGCAGTTCCCGGCAGAATAACTCACCTCTGGTTCCAGATCAATAAACCCGGTGAGTACTGGGTCTTCTGCAGGGAATACTGCGGTACTGGACACTCTCACATGTTTACAAAGCTGAAGGTTGTTCCTCCTGAGCAGTTTGCTCTCTGGCTGAAGGGAGAAACCAACCTTGCTGACAAGAAATCTGCAATAGATCCGAAAAAGAATATTTAAGGAGGTTGTGAGATGAGAGAAGCCGTCTCTGTACCTTATTTCGGAGCTGGTCTTAAGGAGTGGATCTTTACCACAGATCATAAAAAGATCGGAATGCTTTATCTTGTCACCTCTTACATATTCTTCTTAGTTGCAGGACTGTTCGGACTCGTAATAAGGCTTGAGCAGACGTCTCCTGGTTTTCAGATTGTTCAGCCTGACTTCTATAACTATCTACTCACTGGGCACGGTGCTGTTCTACTTCTATGGTGGGCAATCGCTTCCCACATAGGTGGTTTCGGGAACTTCCTACTGCCCTTAATGATAGGAGCAAAGGATGTTGCTTTCCCAAGGCTCAACGCTCTAAGCTGGTGGGCATTCTTTGGAGCAAGCGTTCTTGTCCTTCTGACTCTTATTCCCGGAAACCACATAAAAATGATGTGGACGGGATATCCTCCCTATTCTGCAAATGGAGATGCTGGAGTAACTGCTCTTTATGTCTTCATAATCCACCTGATAGGCGTATCATCCATAGCTACAGCGGTTAACTTTATAACCACTTATATAAAGATGAGAGCACCCGGCATTACCTTCTGGAACACGAATATGTTTGTCCATACTTTGATTGCTGCAAACGTTATACAGCTTGTTGGAGTTCCCTCTCTTGCAGGTGCTGTTACAATGCTTCTCCTTGACAAATATCTGGGAACGAACTTCTATAACCCTGCAAAAGGTGGAGATCCTCTCTTATATCAGAACGTCTTCTGGTTCTACTCCCACCCTGTCGTTTACGTTCAGATCCTACCGATATTCGGTTTCTTCTCTGAAATAGTTCCGACTTTTGCCAGAAGACCACTTTTTGGATACAAATCTATGGTCTTTGCAGTATGGGGAATAGCACTTCTCAGCTTTGAGGTTTGGATACACCATATGTTCGTTTCTGGTGTGCCTGACTGGGCAAGGGTAATAATGTCTTACACCACAATACTGATTGCTGTTCCCACAGGTATAAAGATCTTCAACTGGATAGCGACTCTTCACGGAGGAGCTATCATACTCAGGACTCCTATGCTCTATGCTCTCGGTGGAATCTTCATGTTCCTTATAGGAGGATTAACTGGTATTCCCAATGCGATGGTTGCAATTGACCTTGGAATATCCGACTCCCTCTTCATAGTTGGACACTTCCACTACGTTCTTGGAATGGCTCTTACTCTCGGTCTGTTTGGAGCTATCACTTATTGGTTCCCGAAGATGACAGGAAAAATGTATCCCGAAGGATTCGGAAAGCTAAGCTTTGTGCTTGTATTTATCGGAGCTAATCTCTTCTACTTCCTCCAAATGGTGGTTGGTATGCTTGGTAATCCAAGAAGATATCCTGACTATCCACCTATACCTGAGTGGGTAACACTGCACCAGCTACAGACCGTCGGTGCTCTTATACTTGGGCTTGGCGTGCTGATATTCACCATAGGTATAATCAAGGGACTGCTGAGCGGAGAGAAGGCTCCGGACAATCCATGGCAGTCTCAGTCCCTTGAGTGGAGAATAGCTTCACCTGCTCCCGTTGATAACTTTGGCGAGGAGCACCCCAAGATAGAACCTGACTATCATCCCTATAAATACGGTGCACCTCCCGCGTTTTAAATCCTTGAGCAACCTCCTGAGCCGTTCTGTTTGAGGGGCGTTCAGCCCCTCTTTTTTCTTAAAAAATTAAAATGATGATTTTTAAATCATCAAATAACTTTTTATAAAGTGTTGAATTCTTGATTTTGGGGGAATATAATTAATTCTGGTTTTATAGTTAGAAATTACTAACTAACAGGAGGTTGTGCCATGAATGAAAAGGAGGAGTTTTTCCCATCCGGAGCAATAAGTTTTTTTGGCTTGCTGATAGGGTTTTAT
>CAZAZB010000017.1:0-4011 GCA_964489485.1 uncultured Pseudomonadales bacterium
ACCAGTTAATCGAACGTCGGCAATGAGCGGCAACGGATTCAATATGAACCAAATAGATTTCACTAACAAACTAGATTCAAGAGTGACCTGATGAATTAACACTATTCGGAAGGTTCCCAAATAAGAGCCTTCCGGAAGAGACATTAAACCCCGGTAGGCATGGTCCACCGGGGTTTTTTTATGCCCCGGGAGACAAAAAGAAGTACAACAAGGGGTGTTGTAATGTTTGACCTGACAATATTTGCTAACCCGGCACGATTAAGAAGAGATTTTCTGGCGACAACAGAAGTTGCGCCGCAAGTCATGCCGGAAGAATTGCAACAAGAGTTTGACAAGATTCGGGAAGAAGAACCCGACATTCTAATGAGTGGTGCTTTCTGGTGGGATTTCGTTCGTACCTATAAGAAGCATATTAGCTTGTTGGTCGCTGGGCGAGGCGTGATGATCCTGTTGGTGCTGGCATCTGTCATCACTAGCCAGCGAATACTGGATGGCTCCAATACACTAACGGCGGCGCTCTGGCTGTTGGTTTTCTACACGCTCGCGCAGATCCTGATGAAAGGGATTAATGCCTGGACAGCATTGCTACAGAGTCAGTTGTTTGTCTGTACCCGGACTTTTGTAACCTTACGGATGAACGTCAAGCTCTTACGAATGGGCCAGTTGTCGTCCAGTGAGTTTACAGCGGGGAATTTGAAGACACTGGTGTCTTCCGATATCTACCGGATTGCTGATCTGTTCCATTCCATTGCGCGAAATGGCGTGCCTTGTTTACTAGGGTTACTCATTCTCGGCCCTGTCATCGTTTATTACATGGGATTGCCGGGTTTATTTGCGATGTTTGTCGGTTTCGGCGCCATGCCTCTTGCCTTTATGTTGGGCCGGTATGTTCATCGCAAGGAAGAGTTGATTAAAGCACAGGAAGACACGCTGGCGACGATGATTGGCGAGTGGGTCACCAATGTTCGGTTGCTGCGTTTTCTCGGCTGGGAAAGGTTGATGCGCACGCGTGTCGCAGGACACGTGAGACAACTTGTCGTTGAATCCACCAAACAACATGCCGTGAATCTTATTAACTTTGGTATTAGCGTGAGCTGGTGGCTATTTCCGATCGTTGCACTGGTATGGGCGAATAATGCCTGGGGCGACAACAAAGATCTTGTGACGCTATTTGCCAGCATCTGGATGTTGAATCACATCACACTCTATATCCGCTGGCTGCCAAACATATTTATCGACTATGCATCTGCATCTGCATGTGTCGCACGTTTGAACAAGCTGATTGAACACCAGGATATCAAAGATGAACTGTTGCCACGGTGGTCGCAGTCCGTTGCGGGTGCGAGGCCTGTGCGAATGCACCTCAATAATGTGAGTTTTCGTTATGAAGGCGAAGGCAGTGATTGGATTCTAAAGGACATTTATCTAACGCTGGAGCTGAACAAGCACACCAGTCTCATTGGCAAGGTAGGTTCCGGTAAATCGACCCTGCTCAAGTTAGTGTGCGCCGAAATTAAACCGGTGAAAGGAACCATACAGGTCGAGTTTGATAACGGCGTTGTCGCAGATTTGTGGCATGAAAATATCTATCACAGGCTGCGTTCATCTGTTGGTTATATGCCACAGGAAGCGTATCTATCGAACACGAGTTTTGCTATCAATGTGGCGCTTTCAACAGACCATGCAGAGCAAGACGTGATGCAGGCGATTCGCATGGCAGAACTGGAAGCGGATACAGATCAGTGGGGCGCGGGCTTGCAGGAAGAAATTGGCGAGACCGGAGTGAATCTTTCTGGTGGTCAGAAGCAGCGGGTAAATCTTGCTCGCGCATTGTTCTCCGGGCGTGACTATCTGGTTCTGGATGATCCCCTGAGTGCAGTGGATACGGATACAGAAGCAGCATTGATGAAAAATCTTCTGGCGGTGCCAGATGGTTTCCTGTTGTGCAGTCACCGCCTGAGCGAACTCTGCCAGACGGATAGACTACTGGTGCTTGATAACGGCCGGATCATTGAAGATGACCATCCAGTAACACTCATGAATAACCTGAAATCAGAATTCAGCAAGCAACTAAGTGCCGGCGAATTTGATGAAGAGGAATTGAGCGATGAATTATAAGAACTTTGTAACGGCAGAAGAAGTTTCAGCTGAACAAAACAATATTAGAACGCTGGTTCGTTTTGCATCGAGCCTGACCTTGCTGCGCAAGATTATTGTGCCAACCCTGCTTGTTATTTTGTTGGCTGCGGCGATCCCGCCTTACTTTTTGTGGCTGTTGGGAGAACTGGTCGCCTGTGGTGCAGATAGTAGCTGCGAGGTCAGCCATTCTGTTCTTGGTTGGGATCTGGTTGTACCGGCTACGTTGAATACCCTTGTCGTGCTGACGTTGTTCGCCATGGCTTGCCGCGTCGGTGCCTGGACTCTCTTTGAATTGTCCGGTCAGTGGTCTACCCAGAAAATTCAGGCGGATATGATGAAGTCCATATCAGGGGTCAGGACAACCTTCTTTGACGAGAATCCTTCCGGACGTCTGATTAACAGGCTGTTGGGTGATTATGGCATGTTGCGCCTGGAAGGTGTGATGTCCATTGGTGATACGACCAACGGCCTGGCAGAGGTGCTCTGTGTGGGTCTGTTAATCATGGTGGCGAGCCCGGTAGCGGGCTTGCTCATCATCCCGGTGGTCTTGTTATATGTACTGTTGCAAGCACAACTTGCCCCCATGATGAGCCATGCCAGAGAAATACGCGCGGTCAAGATTGGTGAAGCGCTTCATCGCGAAACGGACCTGATTGAAGGTCGTACGATTTTTACGCTATACAACAAACAGAGGAACCTGCTCGAACGCATTCATCAGGCATTCGGCGATTCGATGAATATCCAGTTGTTCTATTGCCGACTAATGAGTTGGGGCATGCTCTGGATGGGGCTAATCTCAGCGGCCTATGCGATTGTTGTTTATGGCTTCCTGACCTATGGACTTCAGACAGGCCTGATCACGACAACCCTTGCGGCTATCGTGATCACAGCAGTGTTCAATCTGAATAACCTCTTCTTTGGGCTTGCCTGGGATATGTCTTTTCTCGGGGAAACCGCTTCTCATGCAAGGCGGGCATTCTTTATGATTGATCTGCCCAATGAAGTGACGCAGGAATCCCGAGTTCAATCGGCCAGAGTTCAGTCGGCCAGAGTTCAATCAGGTAGAAAGGCAGAAGTGACGCAATTGTCCGGTGACATTTGTTTTGATCACTATTCCATGTCTTATCGGGCTGATTTGCCCTTGATACTCAATAAATTGACCGTCACTATTCCTGCGGGCAAGAAAGTCGGAATCGTCGGCCGTACGGGGGCAGGTAAGTCTAGTTTGATGCAGGCGTTGTTTCGTATGGTTTACCATCAGGGCGGGGACATTAGTATTGGCGGCGAATCTATATTTGGTCTGGATATTCAATGTTTGCGCAGTCACTTTGGTGTCGTGCCACAGGATCCCTATCTGTTTGCGGGCACTATTCGGTTCAATCTGGCAGGAGACATGAGAGATGTATCTGATGAAACACTTGAGGCGGCGCTTAAAACGGTCAATCTCTCCGTTGATTTGGATGCCAGGGTGCTTGAAGGCGGCAAGGATTACAGTGTGGGTGAACGGCAGCTGTTGTGTATTGCCCGGCTGATACTGCTGGACAAACAGTTTATCTTGATGGATGAACCCACCAGTTCCCTTGACCGAAAATCAGATGAACAGATCCAACGTCTGATGCGGACCGTGCTGGCCGAGAAGACTGTCATTACGATTGCGCATCGGCTTGAGAGCCTTGAGCACTATGATCTGATTGTGGAAATGGTGGATGGACATTTGCAGAAAACCGGCACGCCAGCGGAGATGATTTCAACACTCAGGCAGCGAAATGTTGCCTGAGTGTTGGCTGTTACATCGCTGTATGAAGAGGTATTCATTCCGTAGATTAAGCAGGGAGCAGCACATTGTTGTGGCCGCTGAGGTATTATGGCGGC
>CAZAZB010000017.1:4111-20663 GCA_964489485.1 uncultured Pseudomonadales bacterium
AACGATTCCGTGTATAAAACCCTGAAAATACTCACACTCGCCCAGGCCTTCGCTTCCACAGGCGCGCCTATTGTGGTGCTGTTGGGGGGCATTGTCGGTGCGGCAATCGCACCTGATCCAGGGCTGGCGACATTGCCTATTGCCTTTATGATTGTCGGCACGGCGACAACGACCATTCCAGCTGCACTCTTGATGGGCAGGGTCGGCCGCAAGGCGGGTTTTATGTTCGCGGCTTTCTATTGCTGCCTTGCCGGGCTTCTTGGCGCCTATGCAATAGGTGAGTCGAATTTCGTGTTGTTCTGTGTCGCTACTTACCTGGTGGGTAGCCACAATGCATTTATTCAGCAATATCGTTTTGCCGTCGCAGAGTCTGTTCCGGTTCAGAAGATCGGCACATCTTTATCTATTCTGATGCTAGCGGGTGTGGCAGCTGCGCTGATGGGTCCTGAAGCGGCGCAACGATTCCGTTATGCATCTGACCTGGGTGAATTCGCAGGGTCCTTTCTGGGGCTAAGCGCCTTTATGGTGCTGACGATTTTTCTGCTTTCCTTCTACAAGAATCTGGAAGTCGCCGATACCATTGATGAAGACGGACAACGCGGACTGATTGAAATTATCCGTCAGCCAATGTTTATCCTCGCTATTTCTGCCGCTGTCGTTGCCTGGTGTGTGATGAGCCTGTTGATGACAGCGACGCCGGTGAGCATGCATACGCTGGATCACTTCAATCTTGAAGATACATCCTGGGTCATACAGAGCCATATTATTGCCATGTTCCTACCCTCTATATTCAGCGGTTTTCTGGTGGATCGATTTGGTCCGTTAAAGATAATTTTATCTGGTATGGCGCTGCTGGCAATCTGTTTAATCGTCGCTTATCTGGGCCGGGAATTAATGAACTATTGGTGGGCGTTGGTCTTATTGGGCATTGGCTGGAATTTTCTGTTCCTTGGCGGCACGACGCTGTTGACCCTGACCTACCGGCAGTCCGAGAGATTCAAAGTGCAGGCGCTTAATGATTTCATCGTGTTTTCCATGCAGGCGACAGCAGCGCTTGGCTCTGGTTATGTGCTGGTCAATTTCGGTTGGAATTGGCTGATAGGTCTTAGCATTCCATTGTTGATAGCACTGGGTCTGATGTTATTCTTGACGCGAAACCGAATTGCTACCTAGTGATTTGTACCCAAATTTTTTGAAAAGCAGGAGTAAAACTAAAAATGGCGTTTGCTTTTGATCCAGTAAGCCAGGTAACGCTTCCTGTCGAAGGGAGCGATCTACTTTTCCCTGTCAATCAGATTTATTGTGTCGGGCGAAATTATGCTGACCATGCCATTGAAATGGGTCACGACCCGAATCGCGAAGCACCCTTCTTTTTTATGAAACCTGGCTATGCGATTTTACAAGATGGTGGGGAAATGGTTTATCCATCACTCAGTCAGGATGTTCATCATGAGGTGGAATTGGTTGTTGCGCTCGGTTCCGGTGGCAGTGACATATCTGTGGATGATGCCATGGAACTGGTGTTCGGCTATGGCGTCGGTATAGATATGACGCGGCGAGATCTGCAAGCCCAGGCAAAGGAAAAGAGCAGACCCTGGGAAGCCGGTAAAACATTCAGACATGCTGCGCCCTGCTCTGCGATCGTGCCGATTAAACAAACAGGGGAGATTCAAGACGGCATCATTTCCTTATCGATTAACGGTGAAACTCGACAAAAAGGCGATGTTAACCAGATGATCTGGAAAGTAGCGGAAGTGATATCGCGGCTATCAACTTTGTTTGTTTTACAAGCTGGCGATCTTATCTACACCGGAACGCCTGCCGGTGTCGGCCCTATCCACTCTGGAGATGAAATAAGCGCAAATGTTGAACGGGTGGCCAACCTTACTATTAGTGTTGGGAATTCAAAATGAGCCAAAAATATATTGTCTATGGTAGTGATTTTTCCTACTTCACGCGTAAGCTTGAAGCAGCAATGATTTTCTATGGTGCTGACTACGAACAGCGTAGCAAAGGCGCCAACAATGCCAAGGACATAGAGCAGCGGTCTGGCACACATCAAGTGCCGGTGTTGCAGACACCTGAAAATTGGATGGTTGCGGACACCACGCCCTTATTACATCTGTTGGATGCGAGATTTCCGGGGCGGGAAATGTTCCCAACGGGTCCTCTGGGCGTGCTGACGCAGATCATTGAAGACTATTTCGATGAATGGGTTGCCAGGACGATGGTTCATTATCGTTGGCATTACGAAGAAAGTGCAATATTCGCATCCTCCCGCATGACCAACGGCGATGAAGCAGCAGCCGTGCGAATCCGGGATTGGGGACCTCGAGCCTGTCGTGCCACCGGGACAGAGAGTAAACATCAGCAGGAACAGGCAGAAGCGGAATATATGAGAGTCATGGAGGCAATGGAAGCGCAGCTTCAGACAACACGATACCTGCTTGGCGATCGGCCTTCCGCGGTTGATTGTGTCATGTTGGGCGGTCTGCGGGCTCACACAAATATGGATCCGACACCGAGACGTGCCATTGCCAAATACTCCCGGGTCATTGATTGGGTAGAGCAGGGTGCAGACCAATGGGATGGCACAGGTGACTGGCTGTCTTTTCCTGAATCAACTCCTTTTGTGCAGTTCGTGCTCAACGAAATGTCTGCCACCTATGTGCCCTATATGTTGGAAAACGCGAAGGCACTGGATGCTGGGGCCAGGGCATTTCATCTAGATATCTATGATGAAGATGTCAGTTTTCTGTGCCGGCCCTACCCCGAAAAGTCACGGCAGATGATTATCGATAGAATTTCAACATTAGCGGAAACAAAACAGCACAATCCAATGTCCAACTGGTTAATAGATAAAAAACTGGATCAATGTTTTGCGTAATATTTCAAACCTAACACTAAAACCAACCCTGTTTGTCATACTGTCGCTGCTAGTGTCTGGGTCAGCATTCGCGGATCGATTTGAAGGGACAATATTGATATTTGAATCTAATGCGACGGTCGCTCCCTTCTTCAACAATTCTTATGCCTATGCTGTTTTTCCATCGGTAGGCAAGGGTGGCTTTGGCATCGGCGGCTCCTATGGCAAGGGTAAGGTATTTGTCCGACATAAGGATTCCGGCGATGTCACGCTCGCCAGCTTGTCGATTGGCTTTCAATTAGGCGGGCAGGCTTTTAGTGAAATTATCTTCTTAAAAGATGAGCGTGCCTATGATGAGTTTACGGCGGGTAGTTTTGAGTTGGATGCCACCGCATCGGCGGTAGCCATTACGGCAGGGGCTCAGGCGAGGGCGGGCACAAATTCAGGTCCCACTGTGAATGCCAGCGCCGGTCCGGCGACCGCTGCGCAGCTTGACGCCGGGTATAATAAGGGAATGGCAGTTTTTACGCACACCATTGGTGGGCTTATGTATGAAGCTTCCGTCGGCGGGCAAAAATTTAGTTTCACCCCACTGGGAGGGGTACCGGCAGAGGAGAAATCAACACCAGCGGCACCGGTCGAGACCTGAGCTAATCCGTTGCTTCGCCACCCAGCGCTGAAAATAGCGCCGGTAGGAATCTACCGAACTCGAGTGTCATATTCACAAACGCGGCATCCAGCATGGCGATAGGATCGTCATCGTCTTCCGCTGAATCATCACTGGATTCAATTTTGATTTGCCGCAGGACAATATCCTTATCGACGGTCAGTTTCATATCGCCATACCATTGAAGCCCAATCCGGGTACAGATTTTACCGGCATCAATGTGAATTCTAATTTCCTGGCTGCCAAGATCCTGTTTGCGGCACGTAATGGTCCCGCCGTCTTCGATATCCAGAAGGTCACAGGCATCACCAAAGGTAAAGTGCTCCGGCAGCTTTCGGGTCTTAATCCACTGTGTAAAGATGTCTGTTGGTTTTGATTTCACCTGAGGCGGCACCACCGCAAAAGATCCCAGTGATTCGCGCAGGCAGTTGATAAACAGTTCTGCTTCCTGAGCGGAAGAAGTACCAATAACCAGCAGATTGTCACCAGGGCTGATATAGCCCAATATTTTCTTGGAGCGGGGCAGGGCCCGGGGAAGTAGTTCAGCCATGGCGTCGTCTTTGAGCCTGAGTCGCTCCTTCGATCGGATCTTTCTACCTTCAATCTGCTCGACTCTTTCGACTTTTTCTGCAAGAACATCAGCCAATGCACTGGCGGGGACTATCTTGTCTTCTCTTTTGGCACACAGGAGTGTACATCCTGCGACCTCGTGGATAAGGGAACCCTCAGGATCTCCCAATGGCGGTATCCAGCCGAAACTCGATGGTCTGATTCCAGAACAGGGTTTGTAGATGCACTGTTCCAGCGCCTGTTCAAGTTCTTCAGATGAATGTTCGAATGGATTGGTGATGCGATAGAGGTACGCATTGTTGAAAAGCATAGTTTGAAAAACCTGGATTCGGGGATATGAGGGAGGCGCGATTATACATTGCTACGGGTGCAGAACTTCAAGTAGTTTCAGTGGTGGCGTGAAGTTTTATTTGTCCCATGAACTATTCACAATTGGGTCACAGAATCAGAAAACAATAGAGACTATAATGCTCAACCCATGAGTAAAACATTCATGAACAGAACATTGAGTGCATTTCGTCTTGGTGACATTCGCGGGATCTGCCCCGATGAGATCGATGAAGCTTTTGTGAGGAATTTTGCCCATGCCTTCGTTCATCATTATGGGATCAGTGGTACTGTTGTCACCGGCCGTGATATGCGTGAATCCAGTGAAGGCTTGCAGACAGCGTTGAACGAAGGGTTACAGGCATCCGGAATTGATGTGATCGATATTGGACTTTGCGCAACAGAACTTGGGTATTTTGCGTCAACCCGGCCGGGTGTGAGCGCAGCCATTGTCGTGACTGCCAGCCACAATCCAGCCGGTTACAACGGGCTTAAGTGTGTGCTGGCAGGCGGTAAGGGCGTGACTTTTCAGACCGGCTTATCGAGAGTCATGGCTCTGATGATATCCGGACATCACAACCGAAAAAGCCATGGCACCTACAGGAAGTTCGATTTTCGCCCGGACTATGTTGAGTTGCTGGAACAACAGTTTTCACCCGCTGGATTAAAGTCAGAACAGATTGCGTTAAACGGGCTCAATGGGACAGCGGCTACTCTCGCCAGCACGCTGGCATCGGCGTTCGAATTACCCGTGACCTGGTTCCGCAAGGAACCAGGACCCATCCCCAGTGAAGGAGCTGACCCGGTACGACCAAGATTGGTTGGGCAGATGAAACAATTTATGGATGGCGGGAAGTTCGCTATTGGCATCGCCTGGGATGGTGATTGTGATCGTTGTGTCTTTTTTGATGGGCATGGGGATCTGGTACCAACCTACTATGTTGTCGGCCTGCTAGCGGAACAATTTCTACAGCAACATACAGGGGCTGCAATCGTCTTTGATACAAAACTCAGGTGGAATACTCTTGATGTCGTGCGGAAGTTTGGTGGCAAGGCGATCCCGTCAGAGACAGGCCATGCTTTTATGAAACAGAAGATGCATCAGCATGGTGCAGTTTACGGCGGTGAACTTTCTTCCCACCACTACTTTGGTGAATTCTTTGGTTGTGATTCAGGCATGTTCGCCTGGTTGAAAGTCGTTGAACTGGTCAATCAATCGGGTTCCAATATCGGTGAGCTGGTGCAGGACAGAAGAAAGAAGTTTTGTTGCACACCTGAAATCAATCTATTGCTTGCTGATTTCGATCAGGTGTTGCAGGACATTCAGAGTGTCTATCGCCCCGGCGCGCTTAATGAGGACCGGTTTGACGGACTGGCGTTTGAAATGCCCGGTGACTGGCGTTTCAGCCTGTGCCAATCCAAGACTGAATCAATGGTTAGGTTGAACCTGGAGTCCCGTGGCAAGCCAGATACGCTTCTCGAAGAAGGTGCAAGATTGCTGAAACTGTTGGAAAAATATAAACAGGACGATCTTGATTGGTCAGAAAACCTGAAGATTCAATAGTGCCAGAGTACCGAGCATGAAGGTACAATAGTGCGCATGAATATACGATGTTGCAGCGAATGACAAAACCAATAAAACCAATAAAGAACGGGAGCGTCTCATCGATGGCCAGTGAAAGCGCAAACCCTGTTGAATTTTTCGTCCCTAGACAACAAATTTTCCTCAGATACACCTTCGCCGTTCTGGTCGATCTCACTGTCCTGAGTTTGTTCGATCAATATTGGGACTGGGTATACCTGGATAATTTCACCATCGCCTTATTGGCAGCTATCTTGCTTCAAGTTCTCTTACAGCTAACCATTGCCATAGAGCATCGCGTTGCGGGTTACTTCAATGCCATGGATGGCATCTGGCCGAAGATCATGCGCTATCTATCTGCCTGGGCAATTTTGTTTGGTTCCAAATTGGCAATTCTTGAGGCGATCAATTGGTTCTTTGGTGACCAGGTGGTATTTGCGGGTCCGGTTCATGGTCTCGTTTCTTTTATCACGGTGGTGATTGCTATCATCACTGCGGAACAGCTCATCATTCTTATTTATCGTTCTCTCGGTCAGGATTCATTAATTGATTAAAGCCTTAGCATGCTCCAGGTAGAGTCCCTATATTGCGAGCGGCAGCGCCGGATCCTATTTGAGGAGCTATCTTTTGTCGTTGAACCTGGCGAAATATTACAGATTAAGGGTAGCAATGGGTGCGGCAAAACCACACTCCTGAAGATACTAACCGGTCTATTTGAGGACTACAGAGGTGAGGTTAGCTGGTCACTCGATGCCTGGCCGCTGTTTATCAGCCATAAACCGGGTGTTAAAGATCAGCTCACCGCCAGGGAAAACCTTGGCTGGTTAGCGGGCCTTCACCAGGGCTCGGTTCGCGCCGCTGATATTGATCAGGCGCTTGATGCGGTTGGTTTAAGTGGATATGAGGATGTAGCCTGTGAATCCATGTCAGAGGGGCAGCGCAAGAGGGTTAATCTGGCAAGGTTATTCTTTATCGATAGTCCTGCATGGATTCTCGATGAGCCATTGAGTGCGATTGATGTGGATGGCGTTGCCTTACTGCAGGATCGCATCAGTTGCTACCTGGCAACCGGCGGCATGGTAATACTGACCAGCCATCAACCACTAGATGTTCCACAAAGCGTCAGGACATTGAATCTGAGCGGTTTGCACTGATGTTTTTTGCAGCGATACGGCGGGATCTATTGGTGACCTTCAGGAATCCGGCTGAGATTCTCAACCCACTTGTCTTCTTCGTCATTGTTGTTAGCCTTTTTCCCATTGGGATTAGCCCGTCCAAAGAAGTGCTTTCCAGCATTGCTCCGGGTGTTATCTGGGTGGCAGCCCTGTTGGCGACGCTACTGTCCCTGGAATTGATGTTTCGCAGTGATTACGAGGATGGTTCTCTTGAACAGATCACCTTGAGTGAACAACCCTTGATGTTGATTGTTGGCGGGAAAATAGTCAGCCACTGGCTCATGACCGGATTACCGCTCACCCTGCTAAGCCCCTTGTTGGCGATGATGTTGTTTGTTAATGAGCAGGGCATTGTTGCTATTGCCTTGTCATTGTTACTCGGTACACCGACTTTAAGCTTGATCGGTTCCGTTGGCGCTGCCTTAACAGTAGGGCTACGCAAAGGCGGTGTGTTGATCGCGATCTTGATTCTGCCACTTTATATACCCGTGCTTATTCTGGCGACGGAAATGATCAAAACGGGCATGTCTGGCGGTGATTATACCGGCCATATCTTCTGGCTGGGTGCGTTACTTGCGATTGCGGTTGGCCTGGCGCCTATCGCCACCAGTGCGGGTGTGAAAATTTCCCTGAGTCACTAGGAGTCTGTCGCGGTAAAAATTCTGCGAACAACTGATTGAAAGCAAGTAGCCTTCGATTGAATCTGGTAAAATCTGGCTTTCTGCTCTATAGAACGGGCAATCGAACTTAATACTCTGATATCAAACATGTGGAAATGGTTTCATAAACTGGGTGCACCCAGGTCTTTCTATGACATAAGCAGCCGATTGCTACCCTGGTTTTGGGCAATTGCTACATTGCTGTTGACGACCGGTGTCGTCTGGGCGCTCGCCTATGTGCCGGAAGACTATCAACAAGGCAACAGTGTTCGGATCATGTACCTCCATGTACCGGCTGCGATCTTGTCACAATCTGGCTACGCTATGATGGCGAGCGCTGGTGGTGTTTTTCTTATCTGGCGAATTAAACTGGCTGATATTGCGCTCCAGTGTGCCGCACCCATCGGTGCTGCCATAACTTTTCTAGCGTTGATCACAGGTTCCATCTGGGGTAAGACAACCTGGGGAACCTGGTGGGTCTGGGATGCCAGATTGACCTCAACACTGGTATTGCTTTTTCTTTATCTGGGTATCATGGCCTTGCGTGCAGCAATGGCGGATCGGGAATCAGCCGGGCGTGCCACAGCATTGTTAGCGTTGGTGGGTGTGGTAAATCTACCAATCATTAAATATTCGGTGGATTGGTGGTTCACGCTTCATCAAGGATCCAGTTTTTCAATGACAGAGAAACCGGCAATGCCTGCAGAGATGTGGATGCCATTGTTGGTGATGGTGTTGGGTTTCTATTTCTTTTTCTTTGCTCTATGGATGATGAGAATTCGGGTGGAGATTATCAATCGAGAATTTCGAACTGAGTGGGTCAAAAAACTGGTGGCAGCATCATGAAGTTTGACAGTCTCCAGGCATTTATTGAGATGGGAGGCTATGGGTTATATGTCTGGAGCGCATATGGCATAACACTGGTTGTCTTTGCTTATAGCATTATTCGGCCAATTTTGATGAAAAGAGCAGTGATTAAGGAACAAAAACGCCTATTGGCATCTAAGCTAGAGACAAAAAAGAGTAATAATCTATGAAGTTCGGGAAAATGAAATCCCACCGCAGAAATCGTCTGCTGTTGGTTGTTTTTGTTGTGATGGCCGCCGGGACAGCCGTTGGTCTTACCATGAAAGCCCTTAATGAGAACATCAACCTGTTCTATTCTCCGGCTCAGATAACCGATGGTGAGGCACCCGTTGGCTCTTTGATTCGCGCCGGAGGCATGGTGATGGCGGGTAGCGTTGACCGTTCTACTGAGGATCTCACCGTTCGTTTTGTTATCAGTGATCTGAAAGCTGCCGAAGTGACCGTTGAATATGTTGGCATACTGCCGGATCTTTTCAGGGAAGGACAAGGAGTCATCGCTCGTGGTGTTCTTAATAAAGATGGTGTGTTTGTCGCCGAAGAAGTATTGGCGAAACATGATGAAAATTACATGCCGCCAGAAGTGGCCGGCGTTCTTGCTCAGGAACAGGGTTCTGGCGAATGATTGCTGAACTGGGTCATTTCAGCCTGATTCTGGCATTGGGGCTTGGCGTTTGCCTGGCAATTCTACCTGCTGTGGGTGTCTATCGACAGCAAGCCAATTTGATGCAATTGACCGGGTCTCTGTCTGCCGGTCTCTTCATCTTCGTTCTGTTTAGTTTTGCTTGTTTGGCGAATGCATTTTTGTCCGACGATTTTTCGGTTTCCTATGTTGCCCGGAACTCAAACTCTGCGCTGCCCATCCAGTACAAGATATCTGCGATCTGGGGTGCCCACGAGGGTTCGTTTCTATTGTGGTCTCTGGTGATGGCTGGCTGGACGCTGGCGGTTAGCTTTTTCAGCGCCAGCCTGACCCTTGATATGCGTGCCAGAGTCATGTCGGTCCTGGGTTTCTTGAGTGTAGGCTTTCTGCTTTTCATACTACTCACATCCAATCCATTTGATCGGAGTTTGCCTATTTTTCCGGCAGATGGCGCCGATCTAAACCCACTGTTACAGGATTTCGGGCTGATCGTACATCCACCGATGCTGTACATGGGTTATGTAGGCTTTGCAGTTCCCTTTGCCTTTGCAATTGCCACACTGACCAGCGGCAAGCTTGATGCCGCCTGGGCCAGGTGGTCGCGCCCCTGGACAAATCTTGCCTGGGCCTTCCTGACAGTTGGGATCACACTGGGAAGCTGGTGGGCTTATTACGAACTTGGTTGGGGTGGCTGGTGGTTCTGGGATGCGGTCGAGAATGCTTCTTTTATGCCCTGGCTTGTCGGTACTGCTTTGATTCACTCATTGGCAGCCACGGAAAAGCGGGGCGTGTTTAAAAGCTGGACGGTGCTGTTGGCTATTTTTGCATTTTCGTTCAGTTTGCTTGGCGCATTTATTGTTCGTTCGGGTGTTCTGACGTCAGTTCATGCGTTTGCGGTCGATCCGGAACGAGGTATGTTTATTCTGGCTTTTCTGGTGATCGTTGTCGGTGGTTCGCTGCTTTTATACGCCATCAAAGCAACAGGTATCAAGAGTGACGCCGGGTTTGACTGGACCAGCCGCGAATCCATGTTGCTTGCCAACAATATGCTGCTCATTGTTGCAGCGGGTGCAGTGCTACTAGGCACTATTTATCCGATCATTTATGAGGCAATGACCGATGGCAAAAAGATCTCGGTCGGTCCTCCATACTTTAATACTATTTTTGTACCCATTGTCATGGTGCTCTTTGCGGTCATGGCATTGAGTCCTTCATCTCGCTGGCGTAAAACACCGCTGGACAAGTTCGTGCGTGATCAAATATTACCACTGGGTGGCAGCCTTCTCTTTGTGGCTGCCTCGGTTTTCTTTTTTGCGTCGTCTTTTGAGTGGGTCGTCGTACTGGTCGTCACCGTCGCAGCGTGGATATTCGTTAGCCTGGCTCGGGATTTGCTTGCCCGGGTTCAGAACAAGTCAAGGAAGCTCAGCGCATTATTTCGCCAGCCCCTCTCTTATTACGGTATGTTGTTTGGGCATCTCGGTATAGCCGTTGCGTTAACGGGGGTTTGTCTAACCGTTTATTACAGCGAGGAGAAAGACGTCAGAATGGCACCGGGTGATATGGTTGAGCTTGCCGGCTTCGAGTTTACTTTTACCGAGATGAACAAGGTCAAGGGCCCCAATTACCTGGCTGATCAAGCGACTCTTGAAATTGTTCGTGATGGCAAGCATATAGTGACCCTCCATCCGGAGAAGCGTTTTTACCAGGCTGCACGTAATGTCATGACGGAAGCAGACATGGATGCCGGATTGTTCCGGGATTTATACGTAGCACTGGGAGAACCTGTCGATAACACCGCCTGGGCAGTACGGGTTCAATACAAACCCTTCGTACGTTGGGTTTGGTTTGGTGGTTTGTTTATTGCGATTGGCGGTTTCCTGACGATTTTGGATAAGCGTTATCGGCGTCGGCAAAAAGCAAAACAGGCAGTCACTGCGATCGAACCAGTGAATGCGCTCGGAGCCTCGACGTGACCGTCAACAAGAGCTTGATGATCCCGTTGGTGGTTTTTATGCTGCTGGTGGCGGTACTCGCCTTTGGCTTTCGGTTGGAAGATCCTCATTACCTCCCGTCTGAGATGATAGAGAAATCGTTTCCAGAATTTACACTTCCGTCATTAGGTGATGCTGACAGGGTATTGACCCGGGCAGATATGACAGGGCAGGTGTCTCTGGCGAATGTCTGGGCGACCTGGTGCCCCAATTGTCTTATTGAACACCCCGAACTCCTTCGCATCAGCCGTGAAGAAAATATCTCGATTTATGGCATCAATTATAACGATGATTCAGAGAAGGCGATTCGCTGGCTGCAACGATATGAAAGTCCCTATGCATTTAACATTGTTGATCAAAAAGGCACGCTGGCGATTGACCTGGGGGTCTACGGGGCACCGGAGACCTTTGTGATTGATGTCAATGGCGTCATCCAGTATCGGTATGTCGGGCCAGTTACCAGAGAAGTCTGGGATAGCAAATTGTTTCCCATGGTTCAGTTGCTTCGACAAAAGGCGGGAGAAATAGAGTGATCCGACTATTTGTATCAGCCTGTATGCTGCTGTGCCTGTTGATAAGTGATTTTTCCTTCGGTGCCATCGACGCCTACCCTTTTCCTGATGACGAACTCCGTGACAGGCATTCGGCGTTGATCGAAGAGCTTCGTTGCCCCCAGTGCTTGAATACAAACCTTGCGGGTTCTGATTCCATGATCGCCAGTGATTTGCGCCGTGAAGTTCACCGCATGTTGCTTGAAGGGATGACGGACGACGAAATACTGGAATTTATGTATCAGCGATATGGTGACTTCATTCTGTATAAACCACGTTTGCAGACAGGCACACTGGTGTTGTGGTTCGGCCCTCTGTTGTTTGCGCTCCTGGTGATTGTTGTCATGGTGCGGGTCATGAGGTCGAGGAAGATTGTTGTAACAAAATTGTCTGATGAAGACGCCGACAGGCTGGCATCGTTGGTCGGGAAGAAGTGATGGTGATGTTTTGGATATCGGCCCTTGCGATGGCCGTTGTGGCAGTTGGATTCGTTCTTCTCCCTCTATTCGTTGGGCGCGGTGCCAAGACGAGTGATCGGGATGAAGTCAATGTCGCTCTCTATGAGGAGAGGTTGGCTGAGCTTGAGACCCAATTGGCTGATGGTTCTCTTGAGTCTGTTGAATATGGACAGATGAAGACTGAGCTACAAAAGAATCTTCTCTCAGATACGGATGAAAGCAAGACACCGGACGCTGTGTCTCCAGCCTCTCTGGCGGTAGGTAAACTTCCAGTTATCCTTGCTTTACTGATACCCACATTTGCCTTTTTTGCCTATGCCGACTTTGGACTTTCCTGGGGTGCACTGACAGACCTCGAGGTCTCGCAGGAACTAAAAAATAATGACCTCCATGGCGGGTCTGCTGATCCTGCGGCGATGCACGAGACGGTTGCCAAGTTGGCGAAGAGTCTCGCTACGCAACCTGATAACCATGAAGGCTGGTATATGTTGGCGCAGTCATACCTGAATATAAACGAATACGAGAAGGCTGCTGCTGTCTTCAAGAAACTATTTGATACTTTCCCGGGAGATGCAGGGCTTGCTTCATACTATGCGGAAGCACTTTTTCTGGCAGATGATCGGGATATCACCGAACGGGTGAGTGCCGCAATTGACGCGACATTAAAATTGAACCCACATGATATTACGATGCTGGAAATAAAGGGCATGGATGCTTTCTTGAAAGGCCGGTTGCAGGAATCATTCGATAACTTCTCCAAGGCGTTGACAACAGCAGAGGGGCGAAGAGCTGAACTGATTCGTCAGGCAATTGAGCGAGTGGAAGTCAGAATGGGCAAGGCACCTGGCAGTACGCGTACTACACCTGCGGTAGAAAATGAGATCGCCACAAGCAGCAAACCTGGTCCAGCGTCTAAACCGGTAAATAAAACAAGCGTGCAAAACAGTCGAACTATACAGGTATTGGTGGAATTGGCGGGAGACCTTGATGTGAGCCTCAATGATTCTGTGTTCGTTTTTGCTCGCGCAGTGACCGGTCCACCTATGCCGCTGGCTGTACAACGAATGACGGTAGCTGGTCTACCAACGCTGGTGAAGCTTGATGAATCCATGGCGATGATGCAGGGCATGGGTCTGGCAAATTTTGATAGCGTCCAGGTTGTCGCCAGAATCTCCAGCTCTGGCATCGCCAATGTAAGCCCTGATGACTATGAAGCGAAATCAGGTAGTATTGATCTAACCCGGACCATTCCGGTGATCAAGCTTAAAATCGAAAAGCGGGTCCGCGACCAATGAAAGTCCATTTTTGGCATAATTGGGGTCGGAGTAAAATTTACAATCCAGTGATAGGGATATTGACGTTTGCGCTATATGTAAATTTTACTCCGACCCCAATTATCTCGGACGCGATGGCTGGGGAATCGACGTTTGCAGAAAGATTCGAACAGGAATTTGTTCAGCCTATGGTCCAGGATATGCCGGGTGGGGCGCTGATCGTTGTTGAGCATGGTGAGGTGGTGCTGCAAAAAGTGTATGGGGTGCGCAGTGAAAAAGACCAGGACCCGATAACAGAGGAGACACTTTTCAGGATCGCGTCTCTTTCCAAAACCTTTGCCTCTGCTGCCGCATCCTTGCTGGTGGAAGAAAATTTGGTGCAATGGCAAACACCCTTGACGGACAATCTTGATTACCTGAAATTCAAACGTCAGGATTATGGGCAAGAAATCAACTTGCGCCATCTGATGTCGCAATCCACAGGACTCATGCCCCATGCCTATACCAATCTGATTGAAGACAACATGCCTTTCAATCGAATCGTCAAGCGTCTCGATAAGGTGGACTTTATCTGTGAGCCAGGCGAGTGTTATGGATATCAGAATGTGGTCTTTAGTCTTGTTGGTGATCTCGTTTTGGCCAAAACAAAAATGGATTATGAAACCTTTGTCGCTAACAGGCTGTTTAAGCCGCTCGATATGTCCAGGGCATCATTCGGTCGCGACGCCTTCGTGAATGATCAAAACCATGCGAAGCCGCATGTCTGGACAGGTAAGCGATGGGTACCAGTGAGAACGACAGATCATTACTATCGCATTGCACCTGCAGCCGGGGTGAATGCCAGTATTAGTGATATGCGGGAATGGCTTTTGGCGCAACTGGGACACAAGCCGCTCGTCTTTCAGAAAGATACACTGGCTCTGATGCACACAGGTGCAATCAAAACCACCAGAACCCAGGCACACTACCGATACAGAAAAGGTCTTGGTGATGTTTATTATGCGCTGGGTTGGCGAGTGTTCGATTATGCGGGTGAGACTGGTTTTGTGCATCACGGCGGCCATGTGCGGGGCATGCGCAGTGAGATGGTATTCAATCCTAAACTTCAAACAGGAATGGTCTTCCTGACTAATTCCGAACCCTCCCGAATGAACGATCTGGTTTTTGATTTTGTTGAATTACAGAAAGGGTACCGAAAAAAACCCCAGCCAGAAACTCGCGTTGCCGCATCGGCTTTGAAAACCACCTCACCCGGCAGATGATACCTTTGCATGGGGCGAGGGTATAAAGCAGGCGCCGGAAGCCATGCCTCCGGGTTGTGTCTCAAGGATTTGCGGTAGTGCGAATAGATTTGGGCTCACCCCATTCGGACGTACACGGGTTTCATTAAAGCTTTTCGCCAGCGCCTCGATCGTTTCCGGATCCATAGATTCCATCATCGTCACCACGTCCGTGCCGGATATATCGAGGCGAGGATAGTGCGCAGCCGTGTTTACGTCCAGATTGTAGTCTGACAAAAAAGACACCAACTGAAAGACCGCCGGGAATATTTTTCGACCACCACAGGCACCGGCAGCGAAAACATTGCCATTTGCCTTGACGCCAATCACCGGGCACATATTACAAAGTGGGTGGCGTCCACCGAGGACAGAGTTGGGACCCCCGGGTCTTGGGTCAAACCACATCATGCCATTATTCATCAAAATACCTGTTTGCGGCAGCATAATGCGTGAGCCAAAACCAGACATGATTGTTTGTGTCAGTGAAACGACATTGCCATGCTTGTCGCTGGCGCAAACATGTGTTGTGTTAGTCGGCGTGCCCGGCCCTTCACCAAGGTTTTGAAGCCGGTCATTATAGGCGGCGAATAGAGATTCAGCGAAGGCAGTATAGGTTGCGGTGTCGGGCCTTGACCCAGAGTCGAGTTTCGATGCCAGCTCTTGCAACGCTCGCTCCAGACTGGGACCCGCGGTCAAACCCCCGGCGACGTGAACGCTTGTGCCACGGTGAGCAATCGTCAGGGGTTCAACAATTCTGGCAGTATATTCTGCGAGATCTCGGGTGGTGATTCTGGAGCCAGCGAGATTCAGGTCCTCTACAATTTTCTCCGCCAACGCGCCCTGGTAGTAGCTGGCAGAACCGAGAGATTGCAACCTGCGGTAGGTCTCGCCAAGTTTACCGAGAGGTATGGTCTTAATACCCCCTTCAATATCACCGACCGGCGGAAGGCCATCAGCGAGATAGGTCTTTTTCGTTTCCTTATAGCGTTGCAAACCCCGGGCAAAGGTATTGATCTTCGCTGCGCTAAACCAATCGATGGGCAGGCCAAATTCTGCATGTTGACATGCGGGTTCAATCACATCTTTCCATTCCATTGTGCCGAAGGTTTCAAGGGCAAGTGAGATGCCTTTGATATACCCGGGTACCGCGATCGACAGTGGGCCATGAATGTTTACATCGTCTACCACCGCCGGCCAGTTAAATGAATCCGACGCGTTAGTCCCCGCTGGTGCAAGAGGATAGTCTTCCGGTACTGACTCGAAAGGTGCTCTCATGCCGAATTCGATAACCTTGACAGACTTTTCCTTCGCCAGGTAGAGCGTCATATAGCCGCCGCCGCCAATCCCACTCATCCAGGGTTCCACGGTGCCGAGCGTCAGTCCTGTGGCAATGGCGGCATCAATGGCATTGCCGCCCTGGCGAAGTACTTGTGCACCAACGTCGGAGGCGAGGTGATGCTGGCTGGCCACAAGACCTGCCGTACCAGTGATGGCGGGTTTTGTTATCTGCCAGTGCTCTTTTATGGTTGACTGCATGGCTGTTCCTTATTTCGCTAGTCTCGGATAATAACGGGGAGCTCTCGTATGCCATGGATGAAGCTCGAGCGCAGGTATTTAGGATCACCTGCCAGTTCGATTTTCGGGA
>CAZAZB010000018.1:0-20488 GCA_964489485.1 uncultured Pseudomonadales bacterium
CTCTGATTAAGTCCTATTTTTGCCATTAATCAGAGCTTCCCTAGTTGGTTTCCGAGGCATCTATGGGTGCAGCAAAATCTTTGATGGCCTTGAGTAGTTGCCTGCAGGTCACCTGACCAACCAGTTTTCCGTCTATGACAATAGGTCGCCGTCGATGTTTGTGATCCAGCATAGATGCCGCAACATTGGTGATCTGATCGTGTGGGTGATTAACTTCCACATTGTGTGTCATCACATCACCCACCGTACCTGCATCCTCGCCGCCCTGTTGGTAGACCTTGTCGACTATCGCACGAAGGCAATCGAGCTCGGACAAAACGCCGAGTAGATTGTTGTCCGTGTCGACGACGCAAACACCTGAAATTTTGTATTCAAGTATCTTGTGGGATGCATCGAAAATACTCATATCCGGCGTGACGGTGACAGGATGTTTCACCATGTAGTGCCGGAGTTCAATCGATCGGTGTGGCATAGTTTTCTCCTCTTACAGAACCAGGCTATTGATCAGATTCACAACAGGTGTTGGGTAGAGCCCAAAAAACAACATGATAGTTGCAATGGTCACGAGTACCCAGCCGCCAGCAACGGGAATTCTGATCGGGTTATTATTATTTGAATGACCATCTACGCCCTTGGTCTGTTTTGTAGACTGCTTTTTTGTCATAGCAAAAATGAGTCGTAGATAGTAGAAAAGTCCGATTCCGCTGCCGATTATAACAATTGTCAGAAGGAACCACAGACCACTGCTAACGCCCACGGAAAAGATGTAAAACTTGCCGATAAACCCAACAGTCAAGGGAATCCCCGCAAGAGAAAGTAGCGTAAGCGTAAACACGGTGGCCAGTGCTGGCTTTCGCCAGAATAAACTCTCGTAATCTGAAATATCAGCGACGTCGACCTCGTGGTAGGGGATGGAGACGATAGTGACGACACCAAATGCGCCGATTGTTGTGATGAAATAGGCAAAAAGAAAATAACTGGCGGCTTCCACGGCGAGGGTTGTACCGCCAATCATTCCAGCCGTGATGAATGCAACCATCAGGTAGCCAAGATGCGCGATGGAAGAATAGGCGAGCATTCGTTTGATATTGTCCTGACGCAATGCCAGTAAATTTCCACCCACGATCGATAGAACTGCGATAACAGAAAGTGCGGTAAGAACCGAACCGGTTTCGATCAAGTTGGAGGAACCGAATAGTCGTAGCGTCAAAGCGAAAATTGCACCCTTTGAGACAGTTGCGACGAAGGCTGTTACAGGTGCAGGTGCACCTTCATAAACATCAGGTGTCCACATATGGAAGGGGGCAAGGGATAGTTTGAACATAATACCGGCAAACACCAGCGTGCTACCTGCCAATAGAAAAACACTATTGGAATTCCCCGCAAGCAATTTTGTGGACGCAATGTCAGCAAAGCCCAGCGCACCCGTAATGGCGTAGATCAAGGCGGCACCAAAAAGGATGAAGGCTGAAGATACACCCGACAAAATCAAATATTTTAGTGCTGCTTCAAGGGTGAGCAGCCCCTTCAGCGGATAACTCATCATGGTATAAATAGACACCCCAAGCAGTTCGAGTCCGAGGATAAAAGAAGCGAAGTGCGTACTACTGACCAGCACCAGGGCACCGAGTGTTGACAAGAGTAGTAGCATGAAAAATTCATCCTGCCTTTCCCCACGATCCACAAGATAATCATAAGCAAGTAAGGTCACCGCCGCTGCGCTGAATAGAATCAATCCGGAGAAGAATATGGCGAAACCATCTACCAGTAGCAGCGGTGTTACCTGGATTGGCATCAGAGCAGAAACCGGCATAAAAGCCAGGGCCGTTAATGCGAGCCCCACTAACGAGATTAATATGGTCAGCTTCAGGTTTCGGGCGAAGGCAATTGCCATCATCTGACCAAGAATGACACATGAGAGTACAACAATGGGTAGAAGTGCGATGAGTTGTTCGTGACTCATAGTTCGTGACTCATGGTGCGGCTCCAATCCAGGCAGGGCTTGCACCTGACAATTCATATAGCGAGCGTAATGTGGGTTCTACCATGTCGAACACCGGCTGTGGGTGTACGCCCAGATAGATAAGGCCCACCATCATCAGGCTCATTGTTGCCATCTCTCGTGTATCAAAATCTGTCAGATTTCGATCAGCTGTAGTGGGACCCTGAAAAACCCGTTGCATAGCGATAAGTGAATAGACAGCTGCAGTAATCAATCCAATGGACGCAAAGACGGTCACGGGAATATCTACCTGAAATGCACCTAATAAAATCAGGAACTCGCCGACGAAATTACCGAGTCCTGGCAATCCTAAAGAAGCGACAATAAAGAACATGGCGATCGCACCCATTCGTGGCATATCTTTCCATAATCCGCCCATTTTCCGCACATCCCGGGTATGTAGGCGATGCTGCAAAGCGCCCGCAATCATAAAGAGTGCCGCTGTGCTCAGTCCGTGTGCGACCATTTGCATCACTGAACCCTGCAGAGTGAGTTCCCGCCAGGCGAAAATACCGATGAGTACAAACCCCATGTGACTGACGCTTGAATAGGCAACCAATCGTTTGAAGTCGTCCTGTGCGAAAGCCTGCACTGCGCCATAAACGACACCGATAGCACCCAGCAGCATGGCGACATGTGCAATTGACATGGATGCTTCCGGGAAAAGCGGTATGGTGAAACGGATCAGACCATAGGCGCCGGTCTTAAGCAGAATCCCTGCCAGTAGAACGCTGGCCGCCGTGGGCGCCTGGGTGTGGGCATCGGGTAACCAGGTATGAAACGGAAAGCCTGGGAGCTTAACAACAAAAGCAACAAAGAAGCCCAGCATAAGCCAGAAGCCAAGATCCGAATCCAATTTAACACCGAGGAGGTCGAAATAGTTAAAGGTATAAACGCCGGTTGTTGATTCTGCCGCGAATACCAGGGCGAGTATGGAAAGAAGCATCAATAGCCCACTGATTTGCGTGAACAAGAAAAACTTCATCGACGCATAGCCTCTGTTCTCATGTCCCCAGATAGCAATCAACAGATACATGGGGATGAGCATGACTTCCCAGAAAAAGAAAAACAGAAAGAGGTCCAGAGAGACGAACACGCCAATAACCCCGGCGAGGGTCCACAACAGGTTGAACTGGAAAAATCCTGGCTGATGATCTATCTCGTGCCAGGAGGACGCGAGCGCCACCAACCCGAGAAATATCGTCAGTGAAACCATGAGAAGCGACAGACCATCCAGCGCAATAAGAAAGCTGATACCGAAACGTGGTATCCAGGGTGCCTCGAAGAACACTAACCATGTTGAGCTGGTCGTGCCCAGATTAACGGAGATGGGTTCTGTGAAAAATAGTGGCATGACCAGGAGAGCACTGATGAAGATGGTGATCAAGGATATCCATTTTGGCCAGTCCTTGTTCCGCCCCTCACTGAGCCAGGCTATAAGGCCACCAAGAAACAGAACACTGATAATGCCAATGAGTAACATGGTTAGATGATCCCCATTACAATAGCCAATAGAAAGACCAGCCCTGATACCATGGTAAAGGCGTACCATCGCAGATGACCGGTCTGTGTATAGGAGATCAGGTAGTGGAAGATAGTTGTTATATTGGCGATGCCCTCATAGACCTGGTCGACAATATCGGACTGATTCCAGCGTGCGATCGTCTTGTAGGGGGTGACGAAAACCTTGTCGTATAACCAGTCCATGGCCCAGTGGCTGAAGAAAAATCTATTCAGGTTTCTGCCAAATGAGGAATTGAGAAAGCCTGAAAAACTAATCTGTTTGCTGAGGAAAAGAAAGTAGGCGAGGACAACCCCCAGTATTGGTACAAGGGGCGTGATAACTGGAATCAGTCCATCATGATGGATGGGTTCCGCTGGTGGAAAAACACTGTCCACAGGGATATGGAACAAGCCGCCAGCCAGGGCCAGTATGCCAAGGATGATCAAGGGCACTGCCATGCGCATACCTGCTGGTTCGGAGGGTTCCGTATGCACTTCTCCAAAAAAGACGGTGAACACCAGTCGGAAACTGTAGATTGACGTTAGAAATGCACCGAGAAGGCCGCCAGCCCAGAGCCAGGGATTAACAGCATAGGCCGCCAGTAATATCTCGTCCTTGCTGACGTAACCGGAAGTCAAAGGCAGGGCGGTAAGGGCTGCGCTACCGATCATAAAGCTCCAGAATGCAACAGGTAGTTTCTTTCTTAGCCCACCCATTTTGAATATGTTGTGTTCGTGATGCAGGCTATAAACCACCGCGCCGGCTCCGAGAAATAACAAAGCCTTAAAGAATGCATGTGTCATCAGATGGAAGATGCCGGACGCCCACGCACCCACGCCAAGCGCAAGAAACATATAGCCGATCTGGCTGATTGTGGAATAGGCAAGAATACGTTTGATATCAGTCTGGGTAAGTGCTGTGAAGGCCGCCATCAACAATGTTGCCAGCCCGATGATGGCGACCATTGTCTGGGCAAAGGGTGCCAGTAGATAGAGTTCGTGCGTTCTCGCGATCAGATAGACACCGGCAGTTACCATGGTCGCGGCATGGATGAGTGCGCTTACCGGTGTTGGACCTGCCATGGCGTCCGGGAGCCATGTCTGTAGTGGCAGCTGGGCAGATTTGCCTACCGCACCGCCAAGAAGCAATAGAGCGGCGATGGTCGGTATTGCATCTCCTCTTGCCCAGGTGTTATTTGCAGCGGCGAGCATGGGTTGTATCTCGAGTGTGCCGAGGTGCATGAAAAGTAAGAACATGCCGAGTGCCATCGCGGTATCGCCAATGCGCGTGACAACGAATGCCTTTCGTGCAGCGGCACCGTTTTTTGCATCCTCATACCAGAATCCAACCAGCAGGTAGCTACATAAGCCAACACCTTCCCAGCCGAGGTAGAGCAGCAACAAGTTGTCCGCCAGTACCAGTACCAGCATGGCTGATACAAATAGGTTCATGTAGGCAAAAAAACGGCTGTAGTCATCATCGTCTTCCATAAAAAGAGATGAATACAAATGGATCAGAAAGCCGACACCTGTGATGACCATCATCATGGTGAGAGTCAGTCCGTCCAGATAGAAACTGAGTTGTGGCTTGAATCCGGCAACACTCATCCAGGCAGTGATGGTGACTGTTATTGCGCCCTCTGTACCTATGCCCCCACCTGCAACAAGCCATTGGTAGGCAGTGGCGAAGACGATAGTCGCCGACAGCGCGATAGAACCGACACCCAATATTGCAACGGACCTTTTGCCCAGATTCCCCTGAGTGACAAAAAGAATGATAAAGCTGAGCAGCGGCAATAAGGGGATGAGGAATGTCATGTCAGCCATCTTCCTAGCCTCTCATCCTGCTGGTGTTGTCAATATCGATGGAACCGAGACGCCGATGAATTTGCAGGAGCAAGCCTAGCCCAACTGCAACTTCAGCTGCGGCGATAGCCAGGATAATCATAAACATGATTTGCCCATCTGCCGCTCCCCATCTGGCACCACCAACGATGAACGCAAGCCCACATGCATTGAGCATCACTTCGACGGACATCAGGATTAAGATGATATTTCGCCGTACCATCACGCCAACAAGTCCCATCGAGAAAAGAATGGCGGCTAACGCCAGACCATGTTCCATAGGGACAACGACAGAACCCATTAGTCTTCCCCTCTTGAATCCAGCAGGTAGCGTCTACCCAGATGGTAGGCGCCAACCAGACCTGCGAGTAACAACATGGACGCAATCTCCACCGCCAGCACGTACGGGCCATATAATTTGATGCCGACTTCTTTAGGGGTCACGACATGACCTTCGAGAATATGAACCGACCCGGAGAGAACGTAGATAATCTCCAGGAAAAGGATCAGACATAAAAATGCGGGGAACAGCCACATGCCAGGCTTCAACCATTCATGTTCAATGGAATCGCCACGAGTACCCAGGTTTAACATCATCACAACAAATACAAACAACACCATAATGGCACCGGCATAGATCACGATCTCAAGCACTGCCGCAAAGGGCGCACCAACGAGATAGAAAATTATCGCCGACGCAAGCAACGAAATAATGAGATAGATCAGGGCGTGAGCCGCGTTGTATCGCGTGAGCGCGAGGATCGTCGAAATTAGCGAGATGGTCGCCGCCATATAAAAAAGGAAGTGCTCAATACTCATGGCATGAGACTCCTGACATCGACTGGCGGTGCTTCGTTCTCTGCCTCGCCCTTGTCTTTTCCGCCAATAGCCTTGCCAGATACATTGTAAAAGCTGTAGTCGGGATACTTACCGGTACCATCGATAAGGAGGTGTTCTTTTTCGTACACCATGTTCTGGCGATCATATTCCGCCATTTCAAAATCAGGCGTGAGCTGAATGGAATAAGTCGGGCACGCCTCTTCGCAAAAGCCGCACATGATGCAGCGGGAAAAATTAATGCGGAAAAATTCCGGATACCAACGGCCGTCTTCATCTTCGGTTTTCTGCAGGGCGATACAATCTACAGGACAGGCGACCGCACATAGATTGCAGGCGACACAGCGTTCAACACCATCGGGATTTCGCGTGAGTACAATCCGGCCGCGATATCGGGGTGCCAGATAAGGCATCTCTTCAGGGTACTGCACTGTTTCACGGCGTGTAAAACTGTGCGAGAAGACTGTCCACAGGGTTCGGAACTGGCTGATAATAGCTTCTATCATGCGCCGGTCTCCAGCCAGAGAGCAATTGCACCGGTCACCATCAGATTGAGTAGCGTTATCGGTAGCAATATTTTCCAGCCAAATGACATTAGTTGATCGTACCGAGGTCTGGGAATGGCCGCTCTGAGCAATACAAAGAAACAAATTATTAGAAAGCTCTTCAAGCCGAACCAGAAGATGGGTGGTAAAAAGTCTGGTCCCAACCAGCCGCCGAAGAAAATGGTGGCAATCATTGATGAGATCAGAATAACGCCAAGATATTCGCCAACCATGAACATGCCGAACTTCATGCCGGAATATTCTGTATGAAAACCGGCAACGAGTTCGTGTTCTGCTTCCGGCAGGTCAAAAGGGAGGCGGTGGCTCTCGGCGATACCTGCGATCAGAAACACAACAAAACCCGGGAACTGGCTAACGACAAACCAGACATTCTGCTGGGCGTTGACAATATCCACGAGGCTAAATGACCCTGTTAGCATCACCACACCCATCAAGGACAAACCCATAAACACTTCGTAGCTCACCATTTGTGCAGCGGATCGTAGGCCGCCCAGTAACGCGTACTTATTGTGGGATGCAAGACCGCCTAATAGAACGGCGTAGACGGCGAGTGATGTCATCCCGAGGAAGAACAACAAGGCAATATTGAGATCGACGACATAGATATCTGGTGCATAGGGTACAACGGCGAACCCCAGCAACATCGCCACCATGATGGCGGTGGGTGCGAAAATAAAAACGAACTTGTCTGCGAAAGGCGGAACCCAATCTTCCTTGGCGAATAGCTTGATGATGTCTGCCAGCGCGAGACCTATCCCGAAGGGTCCCACACGGTTTGGACCCAACCTGTCCTGCCAGAAACCGAGAAGTCTTCGCTCAAACCAGACGAGAACTGCAGCCCCACCCATGGCGCCGAAGAGGGTGCCAAAGATGATGACGTAGATCAGAATCGAATCTGGCATCAGGTACCCCCATCACTGCTAATGATCTTGTTGACCGTTTGGGAAGGCGGCGAGAAGGATTCGTCTTTGACCAGAGCGGATCCAGCAAAGGCTTCAAAGTAGGCGCGTGTTGTGGGGAGTCTTGGCACGATAACGCAACCGCCGGGAAGAGTGTCATCGATGATGACTTGAAGTGCCGGTGAGTCTGCATTTTCGTTATCGAGGGTCAGTCCGTCTGCCAATTGGACATTCAGATAGTCTGCTGTCGCCTGATTCATTTTGGCATAGGGCAGAGGTGCCAAAGAGTGTATTGCCGGGCTCTGATTAGAGAGTAGCTCGCTACCGAAAATGTGCCAGTGAGGTACGATGATGATATTACTTTTTTCCGTAGGGCTGGCCGGTATGTGTTGGTCGACAGGGGCCACATTCGAAAAGAGCCGTACACCGGGATCACCCTGCCGCAGATGCCCGCCGATTTCTGCCTGAAATTTGTTAATGGATTGATTTGAGTTCCAGCCAGGCGACCAGGTGTAGGCACGCATGGAATCCGGTGCAGTTTGATTAGTGCCTTCCATGCTGTATGTGAGTGCGGATTCGTCGTCTATTGGCTGTTGTGGTTCATGGACGCTGATATCGGAGCGCATTGCCGTTCGTCCACTGTAGCGATGCGTCATGCGTGAGATCTTCTGGCCGTGGTCCTTGAAACGGGCATTAGGCGCAGCATCGGTAATGCCTGATATTTCCGGCAGCGTCAGTGCGACTTTATTCAACAGTTCATCGATGTGGTTAACATCTGCTAATAGTCCCTGATCCTGACAGATCTCTACTAACCATTGCCACGAAGGAGATATATCGCCCTTTGGTTTGTAAGCGCCGAAGGAACGCTGTGCACGACCTTCATTGTTAATGTAGGTCCCTTCTGCTTCTGCAAAAGTCGCTGCCGGCAGGACGATGTTGGATCGAGAACTGAGGGGGTTGTCGAGACTATCTATGACGACCAGCATCTTGATATTCGACAGCCATTTCTCATATTGAGATGAGCTAAAGTCGAGATCATTTTCAAGTACAATTGCGAGGTCAGCGGTCACTCTTTCAAGGGAAGGTTTTCCTTCCAGGAGAGACGCTGTTAGTGCATTGGGTCCATCTGTGCAGACGATCAGATTAACCTTGTCGTTGTGCTTTTGCAGCGCATTGGCGACATTGATGGCAGATTTTACGATATCGGGGTTATCGAGGCTGCTACCGGTGACGATAAGTGGGTTCTTGGCATTTTTTAGCACTTCTGCGATCTGGCTGATATTCAAGTTGTCGTGAACGCCCGATGGGAAAAGGTTATCGATTTCGTGAGCAATGTTGAACCCTGCATTGGCGATCATCGCTGGTGACAATCGTGTCGGGATGGACACATCGTCTAACCGGTCTTCATCTGGCGTCAGCAGGAAGATCGGACTGTGTGTATTCTGGGCTAGTTTACGAACCGCTGCGTCCTGCCAAAGAGGAATGCGCGCCTCCGTCGCCATCGACTTCGCCTCATTGCGGGCCGATTGCCGGAGCGATAGCGCAAGCCTGGGTGCATGGTTGGTGGTGTCCTCTCCTAGTACCAAAACCACATCACAGGCTTCCACTTCCTCAAGGGATGGCACGTGAATGTCACTTCGCAATACCGAGAGGAGCAAATGACTAGTCTCTGACTCGCTCCGCGAAAGACCGGAATAGAATTGATCTTTCCCAACCAGTGACTGCAACGCAAAATTTGCCTCCAGAGACGCACGGGCAGAACCGACACCTATCACAGATTCTGATTCGCTAATGAGCTGCTTGATCCGAGACAGCGCATCTTCTTTTTTCGTTGCCTCATAAATGCCTCCTTCACTGCGTATGCCACAGTAAGGAATGCGATTCTCGCTGTTCACATACTGCGCGCCGAAGCGTCCGCGGTCACATAGGAAATAGCCATTGACCTCACCATGATACCGATTAGTCACACGACGAAGCTGGCCGTAGCGTTCAGAAACAATAATATTGCAACCAAGAGAGCAGCCAGTACAAATGGCCGGTGCTGACTGTAAGTCCCATTTTCGCGTGTAGTGTTCGCTAAGGGTTTTATCAGTAAAAACACCCGTTGGACAAACTTCAACCAGATTACCCGCAAACTCATTTTCCAGTAGGCCGCTCTCGGAACGGCCAAAAAACACCCTGTCTCTTGATGCAAATGCGGCGAGATCCTTTCCACCCGCGTAATCGCCGTAGTAACGTACACATCGGTAGCAGGTAATACACCGGTTCATCTCGTGCCCGATCAGCGGTCCCAGATTCTGGTTACGAAAAGTTGTCTTGAGATACCGGTAGTTCCTGTCCCGATGGCCAGTCATGACAGTCATGTCCTGGAGATGGCACTCGCCGCCTTCTTCACAAACAGGACAGTCATGGGGATGATTCAGCATCAGGTTCTCCACAACGGACTCCCTGAACACGGCTGCCTTGTCGCCCTGAACGGAAAAGATGGCTCCATCTGTGACCGGCGTCATACAAGACATAACGATACGACCCCGCGTATCCTCCTCGTTCATATACTGAACAATGGCGCATTGCCGGCAAGCACCAACAGAACCCATCTTCGGATGCCAACAAAAATAGGGCAAGTCTTCACCGAGGCCGAGTAGCGCCTCTAACAGGTTGTGAGATTCATCGACCTCTATGACACGGCCATCGACCGTTATCTTTGCCATTGAACTGATCCTGCTGGTTGCAACTTAATTTCCTTTAATCCGTCGTTGATCTAGCGCTCTAAGGTTTCTAAAACTGCGCCGAACTGAGCCAGTGTCTGGGGGTGACCCCTTGAAGCAGACTCGAGGCCAGGACGGCCGAAAGTCAGGCCCCATGGATGGGTTCACGCCGGTGCTGCAAGGGGTCACCCCCAGGCGCTGGCGGCTACTAGTCACAATTCTTTGGAGTGTCTTTAGCTCATACTTCCAATGCCTAAGTGGTTGAAAATAGAAGTCAATTCCCATAAGGGCACCTCTTCTCTTCAATATGCCGCCGAAAATCATCCGCAAAAAACTTCATCCCACTGGACAAGGGCTCAATGGCACCTGGTGCGTGAGCACAATGGGTATTGCCGATGGCACCGATAAAAGCCGACTGCTTTTCAAGTGTTGCAATATCTTGCGGCTGTCCCCGCCCATTCTCGATATCTTCCAGAATCTGAACGATCCAGGGCAGACCTTCCCGGCAGGGTGTGCAGAATCCGCAGGACTCCCTGGCAAAGAACTTTTCAAGATTTAATATCATGCCAACCGGGCAGGATCGGTCGTCCAGTACAATCAGCGTGCCTGTTCCCATGCGGCTACCTGCTTTCATGATCGCATCGTAGTCCATGGGCAGGTCCAGGTGCTCGGGTAGTAGAAAATCAGTTGAACCGCCCCCTGGCAGAAAACCTTTAAGTTCGTAGCCGTCCTGCATACCACCTGCGTGGTCTTCAAAAATTTCCCGGATGGGGGTGCCCATGGGCAACTCCCAACATCCGGGATTCTTCACACGCCCACTGGCACCAAACAGTTTTGTTCCGGCGTCATCACCACGTCCGAGAGATTTAAACCAGTCCGCGCCATTGGCAATGATATGGGTGATGTTGCACAGGGTTTCAACATTGTTCACGATAGTCGGTCGTCCCCACAAGCCGCTGACCTGGGGGAAGGGTGGTTTTGCGCGAGGTGTTGCGCGCTTTCCTTCCAACGAATTCAGTAGCGCGGTTTCCTCACCGCAAATATAGCGGCCTGCGCTTGAATGGACATGTAGTTCGAAATTGTAATCAGTGCCGAGAATCTTCTCTCCTAGAAAGCCCCTGGCTTTTGCCTCGGCTATCGCCTTGTTCAGCTCTCTGGCGGCGGCGTGATATTCACAGCGAATGAAGATATAGCCGATATCGGCTTTAATGGTATAGGCGGAGAGGATCATCCCCTCGATCAACTGATGTGGATCGTTTTCAAGGATGAGACGATCTTTGAATGCACCGGGTTCCATTTCATCCGCATTACAAACCAGATATTTATGCCCGCCATCATCGTTCATTGGAACGAAGCTCCACTTCATCCCTGTTGGGAATCCGGCACCGCCACGACCGCGGAGATTTGATTCTTTGATGATATCGAGCACCTCGGCACAATCGAGTTTCCCTATGGTCTGTCGAATCGCGGCATAGCCACCATTGGCTTCGTACGCTTCAAGATCCGTTGGTGGTTTTCCGGGTGCGATATTCTGTGTAAGAGGCTTGTCCATCATTCAGCCTCCGTGTCGGGTGTCTGCTCCGACGCTGTAGAGAAGATTTGTTCGATAGTATCGAGGTCCAGGTCATGATGAAGTTCATCACCGACCATCATCGCCGGTGCGTGGTCGCAATCTCCCAGGCAGGTAACCGGCAGGAGCGTGTACTGACCATCCCTCGTGGTTTCACCGTACTCAATACCAAGTTGTTGTTTGATACGACCACAGACCTTTTCGCCCTCCATCAGCCAACAGGAAATGCTGTCGCAGAAAAGAATGACTTTCTCTCCGACTGGCTTGCGATAGATAAGGTTGTAAAAAGTCGCAATGCCATCGAGTTCTTCACTGCTCATTTCTAATTGTCGAGCAATGGCATTGAGGCTTTCATCGGATATCCAACCACGGTATCCCTGCACAATCTTCAGCGCGTCAATGGCGGCAGCTTGTCGGTTCGGCAGATGGCTGACTTCAGCTTCGATTTCCGCTACTTCGGTGTCTGACAGGGCATTTATTGTATGGTTCTCTGCAATACTCATCTGTCTACATCCGCCATGACAAAATCGATACTGGCAATAATGGCGATCAGGTCCGCGATGAGGAGGCCGCGGCTGATCAGTGGAATTTGTTGCAGGTGGGGAAATGACGGCGTGCGAATTCGCGTACGATAGGAACTGCTACTACCATCGCTCGTCAGGTAATACATGTTCATCCCTTTGGTTGCCTCGATTGTCACGCTGCATTCACCCGCCGGGATCACAGGCCCCCAACTGACATTCAGAAAATGATGAATCAAGGTTTCAATATCGTGCATGGTTCGTTCTTTGGGCGGTGGTGTCGTCAACTTGTGGTCTGATTTGTAGGACCCTTCCGGCATGTTATCGAGACATTGTTCGATGATGCGCAGGCTCTGCCGAATCTCTTCTATTCGGACTCTTGCCCGGTCGTAGATATCTCCCTTGTGGAAGACCGGCACCTCGAAATCGAACTGATCGTAACCGCCATAGGGTCGATCCCGGCGCATATCAAAATCCATACCGGTTGCACGAAGCCCTGGCCCTGTTATTCCCCAGTCCAACGCTTCTTCTTTGGTGTAGACGCCGATGTCAACGGAACGCTGCTTGAGCACGCTATTTTGCATGGCCATTTTGTCGTAATGGTCCAGACGTTTTGGCATCCATTCGATGAAGTCCCGAACCAGTTTTTCCCATCCTTCCGGTAGATCGTGGGCAACACCGCCGATTCGGAACCAGGCTGGATGCATACGTCCACCGGTAATGGCTTCGATGATGCCAAACAAGCGTTCCCTGTCGGCAAACATATAAAATACAGGTGACATCTGCCCCACGTCCTGGGCATAGGTACCATAAAAAACCAGGTGGCTTGATATCCTGAATAGTTCCGCAAGCATGATCCGGATGACCTTTGCGCGGTCCGGGACGTCAATGCCGCCCATCTTCTCGAGCGTCATGACATAAGGCATGTTGTTCATAACACCGCCGAGATAATCAATACGGTCGGTATAGGGAATGTAGGTATGCCAGGTTTGTCGTTCCGCCATCTTTTCTGCGCCACGATGGTGATAACCAATTTCGGGTACAGCATCAACGACCAGTTCTCCGTCCAACTGTAAGATAATCCTGAAGACACCGTGAACAGATGGGTGGTTTGGACCAAGGTTCAGGAACATAAACTCGGTATGTTTATTCTTGCGTTTCATTCCCCAGTCTTCCGGCTTGAATCGCAATGCTTCCTGCTCTCGATCTTGTCTATCGTCCGTCATTTCGAAAGGTGGCATTTCTGTCGCACGGGCGGGGTGATCCTTTCGAAGCGCATGTCCTTCCCAGGTGGGTGGCAGGAGAATGCGGCAGAGATTAGGGTGGCCTGTAAACTCGATGCCGAACATGTCCCAGGTTTCACGCTCGTACCAGTTGGCGTTAGGCCAGATGGCGATGCAGCTGGAAAGTCGACAATCGCTTTCAAGTAATGCGACCTTGAGGCGAATATCCCTGTTGCCAGAGAAGGAAATCAAATGATAGACGACGGTAAAGTGTGCCTCTGGCAACAGCTTGCGATGCAGTCGGGTGCGTTCATCCACCCCGCACAGATCAAACAACATTTCGAAGGCGCAACTCTTTTTTAGATAGGATAAAACTGATAGTAGTTCACGGCGGGGAATCCAGAAAGTTGGGATGCCATCGACAGTCTGTTGCTCAACAAATAGCACGCCGGGAAACTTGTCTTCAAGCTTCCCGATGAAACTGTCATTTGCGGCAGTCATGGCGGCAGTCACATCTCATCCCTCTTCAAGGTTTACGTTGGTGTGTGCTCTTTCCTAACATTCTTGCATCGATCTATCTCTATACGTTCTTTGTATACAGTCTTTCTATACAGTCTTCGGTTCCCTCAGTTCTCGCATCTTCATTCGTTCTTCGGTTCTCAAGTCTCGCTGACTGATTTTTTCTCTCTTGGTGATTTGTTGGTCGCCAATAGTCCAGCTCAAGGGGCGTGGCTCGTTTCCGATCATGTCTTGCAGCATCATCAAGCCCTGTAATAAAGCATCGGGCCGAGGCGGGCATCCGGGTACATAAACGTCAACAGGAATAAATTTGTCTACGCCCTGAACGACACTATAGATATCGTACATGCCGCCGGAATTAGCGCAGGAACCCATGGATATTACCCATTTCGGTTCCAACAATTGTTCGTAAAGACGCTGTACAACCGGGGCCATTTTAAGGAAGCATGTTCCGGAAATGACGATTAGATCCGCTTGTCTTGGCGATGCTCTGATGACTTCAGAGCCAAATCGGGAAATATCAAAACGGCTGGTAAAGGAAGTTGCCATCTCCACATAGCAGCAGGATAGCCCAAAATTAAAGGGCCAAACTGAATGTTGCCGACCCCATGCGATCAGGTCTTCAAGCTTTGCCATGGCGACATTCTTCCGGACCTGGGATTCGAATGACTCATCCACCTGTGGCAGTGGTTGCGATTCGTTTATTTTGTCCAGGCTCCATTCCATTGTGTTAATTCCTGTTTAGCCCTTTTCTTTTTTTGACACCCCAATCCAGTGCACCTGACTTCCACTCATAGATTAGGGCGATGACCAGAACGAAAACAAATACACTCACTGCAAGATAGCCGAACCAACCCAGTTCGTAGAAGGCCACGGCCCAGGCGAATATGAAGACTGTTTCAAGGTCAAAGATGACAAAAAACATTGCCACGAGATAGAATTCTACTGAGATGGGTACCTGAGCATTACCGACACTGACAACGCCGGATTCAAAGGGCTCGATGGTTGCGCGGCGCATTTTGGATTTTTCACCCAATAGTGATGAAAGACCCAGTACGATCAGTACCAGAGCGATCACACCAAAAAAATAGACTACCAGTGGCCAGAGTGGAGATTCTGTCAAATGATTCCCCCCTCTACTGACATCCAATGAGAAATTCGGCGCAGAGAAGGGTTTGTCAGGGGAAAAAGAGCTAGATGAGTGAGATTCCCTGAGCCATTCCAACGGAATTGGATGTAGTACCTTTTGAGGTATAACTTTATGCGGGGTAAAACGGAGGATAAGCGACTTTCTTTAATGCAATAGGGCGGCACCAGCTTGTCGGAGACAATCTGTAGACTTGCTGCTCGTGTCAACTTTTCCATCCGAACTCCACAGGGAATCATCGGGGGTCACACTCGTTTTACAGCTACTTCTACTTCTGTATCTACTGCTACATCTACTACTTGTGCTTCTATTTAAAAAATAGATTAGAAAGCAAGGATTGTTATATTACTGCTACGGCAAACTCCTAATACTGCTTGACTGGAAATGTACACTTGTTCTCAGAGACACGCAACCCAAGAGATCGATTCAACCTATCGATTTCAACCACTAATACAGGATGTCTATTCAGGCAACGCCATTCAAACAACTCTTTTCAGATAGTGAAGTCGTAGTTGAATAATTCATCGATCTTGAGGGTGATTGATCTGCATCCTGGATCGGTTGAGTCATCTGAGGATAATGACAGATGATAGGGACCCCCAGCCTTGACCCCGTCAAATTGATACATACCTTCACCATTACTCATTTTGGCGAAGGCGGAGCCAGTAGGTTCGTGAATGAGTTTTACGGAAATGCCTGCAAGAGGATCACCTTGCGTGTTCTTTATGATACCGCCGATTGATGCTGTCATATTTTCGCCTGTTTGTAGTGAGAAGGCCTGTTATGAAACGACTCGTTACCAGAAAGCTTGTTGTCATAAAGTCTTTCTGAGACGAGTCTTCTACACGAAAGTAGTCGTGGGGTGATTAATATTACAGAATTAAGCGAAGGGGGCTAGAAGCTTTTCGTTATTAAAACACGGGTTTTCATACGTTTTTGAAATAACTGCCGGTGCAACGGTCGCCCTCTGCACATCATGCTTTGGTGGATCTCGTACAGGACGGGACTACCCATTGTGTTCACATCGGCGATGAAGGTAAATATCATCAGTATTCAATACATTGGTGAAAATAGGTTGTTCGTTGTGGATCAAAAACCGCAGGCTGAGGATGCAATGAAAGCTTAAACCGTGTAGTTTGCGCGCAAAGAAGAATTCTCACCTCTGGTATTGGAGTCTATGGAAATAGAGCAAAATTCCCATCAACGTTATGCAGGTCGTTATTTCGACGCTCAGAAAGCGGCAAGATATGCGGGTAGACAGAATGAGACCCGGACCCATCGATTGGAAATTCGGTGTATCACCGCAGCCCTTGAAGGTCTCGTCGAAGGGGGTAGCGTATTGGATTTACCCTGCGGTGCGGGTCGACTCATTCCAGATCTGGCGGCTCTTGGTCTTAGAGTGACAGAAGCAGATGTCGCACCACCTATGGTTGAAGAAGCAAGAAAGTATGCAGGTGAACAGGGTCTTGTTGATCAGGTTAGTTTTGAGGTCGCGGATGTACTGACAACCGGCTTTGACGACCGGCAGTTTGATGCCGTCATCTGTAACCGCTTGTTTCACCACTTTAGCGAACCCGAGATTCGAATTGCGGCACTTAAAGAACTATCTCGCATCAGCCGTAACAGACTCGTCATCTCTTTTTTTTGCTCCTTGTCAATAGACGCGATTACGTTTCATCTGCAGAACATATTACGCGGCAAGAAATCTAACGATCGCATTCCTATTTCTTTTTCCACAATGAAGTCAGAGTGCAAGCAAGCCGGACTCCAGGTGGCAAGTGTTCACCCAATGCGGGCAGGTATTTCCAGGCAATGGTATCTGAAGCTGGTGAGGTCATAATAAGCTGCGGTTTTCTGCCCATCAGGTTGTCGTCACCCATCCGCCAGAGAACGGAATAATCTGACCAACAATAAAGTCGCTATTATTTGATGCCAGAAACAACGACAATTCTGCCTGCTCTTCTTCCCGGGCAACTCGTCGAATAGGTACATTGCGTGCCAGGTGTTTCTGAAATTTTTCTGACGCGACCAGTTCATCAGGATAATAGACCGGGTTACTGACATAGTTTTGAGCGATGGCATTGATCTGTATATTCATTGGTGCAAATTCCAGACCGGCTGCGCGGACGAATGAATTCTGGGCACCTCTTGCCGCGCAATAGGCCGCTGATCCGGCGATTCCTTTAAGGGGCGCGGCGCTCGTGATAACAACGATCTTTCCTGCCCCACGCTCTGCCATAAGTGGAGCGTAGTGACGAACCAGGCACATCAGCGGATGGACCATTGTATCGAACAGCGCTTGCCAGTTTCTATTCGATATCTCAGCAAGAGGTCCATTGCAAGGGTGGTGCGCAAGATTGGCAATAAGAATATCAATTTCATCGTGCCCCTTGATGTGTTCCGGAAACTTATCTCCAAATGGCACTATTCCCTCAAGTGCCAGAACATCGGCTCCCTCGCTGACGAATAATTTTGTAATTGCCGGCCCCATATAGTCACTGGCTTGAGTGATGAGTACTTTTTTCTTGTCTAGTCTTTTCAAGGGAATGTCCTGATTTTCTTTTTGGTTCGATGTCTAGTTAATTTGAACAGAATATTGTTCGATGAGATCAAGAGGAATAGTTTCCAGCGCTCTGATATGTGTGTTCTTCATGAATATTCTAGGCGCCATGCCTTTTTCGTAAGCTTCAAGCCATCGTGCAGCGCAGAGACACCAGCGATCGCCATCCTTTAGCCCGGGAAATGAGAATTCCAGAACAGGAGTGGATAAGTCGTTACCAGAAAATCGTGAAAATTCAAGAAAGGCGGTGCTCACTTCTATACAGACTGTATGTGAGCCCACATCTTCCGCGCAGGTGTTACAACAGCCATCACGGAAGAACCCTGTTAGTGGCTCTGTGCTACAGGGTTCAAGTTCTCCGCCGAGTACATTGATGGCGTCTTTTTTTGCGACAGTGTTCATTTCAATCCAGAATAATTTTCAGAATAGTAGCCTATGTACACCATAGAGGATATGGCGCATGGCGTCAGGTAAGCGTGTTGATTTGTACGAGGCCCATCGTTCCCCGAGAATAACCCATATTCGCTCGCTGGCGTTGAGAAGTCTGTCACGCAGGCACATACTGTCGGCACTTTTGTAATCCCTGAGGTTGTGATGATCAAGATTTACGGTGTTCCGCTTTCTCCCTTTGTTCGCAAAGTCCTTTTCACATTGGAATACAAAAATATTGAATATGATCTTGATCCGGTTTTTCCCGGCTCAGATGAAAATAGCTTTCGAGCGATAAGTCCCCTGGGTAAAATACCTGTACTAGAGCATGATGGTTTCACAACACCTGACTCCAGTATTATTTGTCGTTATCTTGATCAGGTGTTTCCTGAAAACTCGATCTATCCAAAAGAGCCCAAAGATGATGCCCGAGCGACCTGGATTGAGGAATGGGCAGATACGACGCTCGTTGGTGCCCTCGGTGGACTCTTCGCACAACGATTTCTCAATCCGAAAATACTCGGAGAGCCTACAGACGAGGCACAAGTCACCAATCTCCTGGACAATGTCATTCCTCCGGCGTTGGACTACCTGGAATCGATTGTGCCTGATGAAGGCTTGCTGCTGGAAGGAGGCGTTTCGATTGCGGACATCGCGGTGGTCACCTGTTTCGTTCAGGGACAATATGCAGATTTCAAACCGGATGCGACGACATACCCTAAAATTGAACGCTACTTGAACTACACACTCAATGTGGATCTGGTCAAGAACCGATTGGCAGAGGAGCAAAAGGCCCTCGCTAATATGACCTGATGATGAGATTCGAACCGATATAAACTGCTATGGTGGTTTGGCAGTTGGAGGTTCAGGGAATGAGGGTTGTTTCTTCCACCTGCCTGAGTTTGCGGTTCGACCACAGATAAGTAGATTGTGGTGCCGACCCGGCAATAACGGTTGTACCCAGTCCCGGTCTATCGAGAATCACTTCTCCGCTGCGGTTGCCAACAATAAGGGATCTGCCATCCAGCATCACAACTTCAAGCGTATTGTTAACGATTCTTGCAAGAAACTCACCACCGGATAGCTTTGCATACCCCAGGGGGGTCCTAAGCTCCAATTCTCGATGATGGGGCAGTCTTGCTCGAATAGCTCCTTTCGTTAGATTGAGGTCCATTGAATGTGAGTCGCCAGCCTCATCAAAGTGATGCAAAACCAGGTGAGATTTTCTGGATAGGGTGATAACTGAGCTATCGGCAAATGTCATCTCAACCATGGATTTTTCGTCTGTATCAAAAATATCAGCCGGATAAATATCGGATCTTCGTGCGAGAATGTATTCCTGATTGTGTCGATTCACGACAGGAAAGCCGGAGGCTTTGGTGACATGACCAATGGTATCGGGCTCACTGATGGGAACGCTTTCACAAGCAGTCAGTAGCGTGATGTACACTAAGGTGAACGGAAAGGTGAGCAGAAATCTAATCAGCGTCAGGGGCTGTGTCATGTTTGCCAACTGTTTTAGCCACTTCATGTAAATCGTTCATCTCAATGAATGTCTTTACACCATTAACGCGATACATGCGGCGTTTAATGCGTGGATAATCACAAATATCAAGATCGCTGCGACTGCCTCCCATCAAATAGACCAGATCATCCGCGTGGGGGTTGTGCATGCTGTGTGCCAGCGAGTTTTTGGGAAAGCCCATGAAGTCACCGCTGGCGACTTCAAATGTTTCATCACCGATTTCTGCAACACCTGCGCCAGACAAGATATAGACGAATTCCTCATCACATTGATGTGAGTGGAATTGTGTAGAGTCTCTGCCTTGTTCGAGTCTTACCAGATGTACGCCAATGGTGGATAAGCCCGTCAAATCACCGATGGATCGTGTGTGACGAATGGCGTTCTCGTTGAACTGGTGAATATTGATGCTCTCTTCCATGGTCGCAATCTCATCATCTTTGATGAGCGGAAAAGGACGGTCGTGTGGATTATTGGCATGGGGCACTCGTATATCCCTTTTGTTGACTTCTTCTTTACCGGCGAGGTCTTCTGTTACCAGAATGGCGCCCGGAAGAATGTCTGCCACCTGATGAACCGCCGGTTCGCTGGGTAGCAAAATCCGTAGACTTTTGACGTGACTTTTTCGTCGGTGCAG